>CACYEO010000001.1 GCA_902773475.1 uncultured bacterium
AACCGGAACAACTGGAAAAAACAACGAGCGCGCGCCAAAGGAAAGTTGTTTCAAACAGTTGTTTCCCATAATCAAAAAACTATGCGGTGAATTACGCAGATGCGCCCCGCGCGGGGGCGCGGCGGTGCCGCCCTCCGCCTATTTTTCGTCGGACTTGCGCTGGAATCCGGGCGTGATGTCCTCGTTCGGCGTAGGCTCCGCGAGAACGACCTTCACGCCCGGGCCGAGCTTGCCGGTGCCGGAAATCACCACGCGCTCGCCTTCCTTCAGTCCTTCGGTCACGGGCACCCAGCCTTCGTGCATTTCCAGCGTTTTCACCACGCGCGGCTGCACGGTCATGTCGTCGCCCAGCACGTAGACCTGCACGTCGCCGCCGAGCGCGTCGGCGATGGCGCTTTGCGGCACGCACACGTGCAGCGGCGGCTTTTTGAAGTCTGTCATCAGCGTCACGTAGCTGTTGGGCACGAGCAGCCTGTGCGGGTTGGGGAACGAAAGACGCATGGAAATCGTGGCGGTTTCCGCGGACATGGCGTTGTCGTCGAAGTCCCACTCGCCCTGCGCGTCGTAGTCGGATCCGTCGGGCAGTTTAAGGCGCAGCCTGATGCCGTCGTTCACGGTGTTGCCGGCGGCCACCGCCTTCCGCCAGCCGACGAACGCGCGGTCGGTCATCGGGAAGGAGACGCGGATCGGGTCGATCTGCACGATGCGCGCGAGCGCCCCTTTGGCGGGCGAAACGTAGTCGCCCGTATAGGCGTTCGACTTGCCTATCTGCCCGGATATCGGGGCGTGCACTTTCGTTTTCTTCAAGTCGTAGCGCGCTACTATGAGGTTCGCCTCCGCCTGCAGGACCGCGGCCTTGGCCGATTCGGCCTTCGCTTCGGCCGTGTCGCGTTCGGATTCGGGAATCACGCCGGGCTTCGCCTTGCGCGTTCTTTCAAGGTAGCGGTCCGCGCGGCGCTGTTCGGCCTTTGCGGCTTCGAGGTCGGCTTCGCGCTGCTTCACCACGGCCTGGTAGCGCTCGTCGTCGAGTTCGTAGAGAAGGTCGCCCGCCTTTACCGTGGCGCCTTCGGAGAAGTGGAGCTTTTTGATGTATCCGTCCACCTGCGGAAGAAGGTCGACTTCCTGCATGGCCTCCGCGTGGGCGATGAACTTCTGCGGTCTGTTGTACGGGCGGTTCGTCGCGGCCATGACGGCTACGGAAATCTCGGGCGCCTGCATTTGCGGGCGATTCTGTTTTTCCTGCGGCATCAATCCGCGCAGAAGCCATCCTGTGGCCAGCGCCGCGGCGGCGGTGAGCAGCCACCCGAATGCGGCGGCGGCCCCGGATGTCTTGCGCGCGGGCTTTGCATTTGTTTCTGTGGTTTCTTCCATTTTGTCACCTTCCAGTCTTGCGGGCCGCAGAAGCGCCGCGCGGCAGCCATCCGTCGCGGAAAATCTGCAAGGCCGTTTTTACCGTTTTTTTCAAGTCTTTCTTGATGAATCCCTCTATCTGCGCGCGGATCAGCGATGACCACGCGAAAAGCATCGCGCCCGCCGTGTCGTCCGTGCTCAGGTCGCTGCGGAACCTTCCGGCGGCGGCTTCGTTTTCGAGCGCCGTCTTCAAAAGGGCGAACGGGCCGCCTTTGTATGCGGAACCGATGATCTCGCCGCGGAGTTCCGTCATTGAAGTCTCGCCCCATCTGATGCGGGAATGCAGAATCATGTAGAGGCACGCCGCTTCGGAATCCGTCGCGACTCCGGCCGCGTGCTCCGCGAGGATGTCGACGGCTTCGGCGAAAGTTATGGACTTCCTGTCGCGACCCTTCAGCATGTCCGTGTCGAAGCGTTCGTGTACTTCATGCACGATTGCGAGAAGGAGCGCCTGCTTGTTCGGGAAATGCCAGTATACGGCGCCTTTAGTCATCGAGAGCCGCCGCGCCACTTCTTCGAACGTGGTCTTGTCGTATCCTCTGTCGGCGAAAAGCGAAAGCGCGGAGGCGATGATCCGCTTCCGTGTCATTTCCGCTTCTTGCTGTGTTCTTCTTGGCATTCTTCCTACCGCGTCCGGACGAAACGCGGCAAAGTATACATACCTTTCGGTAGGTATGTCAAGTGCGGCCGCGCGGTCCGGAAAACCATGGGCGCATCGGCGTTTTTCACCCATGCGCAAATTTTTGCGCGCGTATGAAGAGAAAGTGTTTGAGTTGTTGAATGTTTGGGTGCTTGGGCCGGGCGCGAGACGTCAGGCAAGAGAGGTGAAGCGGTTTGGCAGGGCGCGTTGTCCCTAACGCGCCGCGCAAGCGGTGTCGCGACGGCTTCGGCGCGCAAGCTGCGGATTTGCG
>CACYEO010000002.1 GCA_902773475.1 uncultured bacterium
AGGCGCGCCGGGACGCTGGCCACCGCGCTGCGCGGAAGGCGCGCCGGGACGCTGCTGCGCGGCGGCGGCCGCTGCTGCGGCAGCAGCGCGCGCCTCCTCGGCTTTCTCCTTGCGGGCTTCCTCTTTGTCTTTCTGCCTTGCGCGCTGGGACTGCGCATGGCCGGCCTGGTGCTTGGATTCCGCCGCGACCTGGCGCAGCGCGCGCAGAGCCGCGGGATCGTCGATCTCGTCTTCGTCGTCTTCGTCGGCCATACGCATCCTGACCGGCTTTTTCGGCTGCTTCTTCACGCTCGCCGAAGCATGGGTCTGGTCGGACTTTGCTTCGTCCTCAGAGGGACTTTCCGGCTCAACGGCCTTCGTCTGCGGCTTTTCGGCCGGTTTAGGCGCCGTCTCGGGTGCAGACGCTGCGCTGGTTTTCCCGGCCGGTGCAGACTTTCCGGAAGCGGCGGCGGCAGCAGCCTCTGCAATTCGCCGGTGGTCCGCAAGAGCGGCGTCGCGCGCTTTCGCGGCCTCGGCGCGGATGGCGGCGGCGCGCGCCGCCTTCGCGGCAGCCCGCTCGCGGCGGGCTTCGCCGGCCGCTTTCGCGGCGGCGGGATCGCGCTTTGCGAACGAATCCTTGAGCTCGCGCGCTTCCTGGGCGCTTAGCGACGAAAGGACGGTTTCGACCTCGAAACCCTTGCCTGCGGCGGCCTTGAGCACTTCCGCCCCGGCCACGCCGATTTCCTTGGCCAACTGGTATATTCTCATGTTCTTTCTTCCCGTCTTTCCGTCATTGTCGAAACATCATGCAAACGGACGCCGCTCCTTCAGAGCGAATCTCCGCCATCTCCGGAATCGGGCGCATCCCCTGCAGTCCCGGATCCGGCGGCTTCTTCGTCCTGATCCGCGCCAAGTCCTGTAATTGCGGCGACCGCCTGCGCAGCCGCGTATACACCGCGCGCCGAAACCGCGTCCAGCCCCGTCGCGGCCATGAAAGACGCCTCGTCGGTGGCGATTATGCCTTCGACCGTGAGGAATCCGGCGTCAACGATCTGCGACGCGGTGGAGGATGGGATGGAAAACGTCTCGGCGAGCGTACGGACCGCCTGCGCCTTCTGCTCCTCAAACGACGCGCCGGCGAGCGATTTGCGCACGTTCACGCGCCACCCGGTAAGCTGGCATGTAAGGCGCACGTTCTGACCGAACTTGCCGATTGCGAGTTTGTACTGATCGGGCGCCGCGACCACTTCCACCGTGCGGCGTTCGTCGGGATTGATTTCGATGGAATCGAGTTTCGCGGGAAGCAGCGATTGCGCAACGAGCGTCTTGATGTCGTCAGACCAGCGGACGATGTCTATCTTCTCGCCGCAGAGCTCGTTTACGATATTGCGCACGCGCGCTCCGCGCTGACCGACGCACGCGCCGACGGGATCGACTTTGTCGTCAAGCGTGCGCACCGCGATCTTGCAGCGGCAGCCGGGATCCCGGGCCACGGCCATCACCTCCACTATGCCGTCCGCGATTTCCGCCACTTCAAGCCGGAAAAGGACTTTCACGAATTCGGGGCAGGCGCGGGAAAGCGTCACCGCCGGGCGGCCTATGGCTTCGGAATCCACACGGACGATCATCGCGCGCACGGGGTCGCCAACGTTCAGTTCCTCCGAAGGAATGCGTTCGCGTCCCGGCAGGATCATTTCGTTGCGCCCTACCATCACATAGACGTCGCGCTTCACGATGTTCGAGACCGTACCGGTCACGATTTCGTTCAAACGGTCTTTGTATTCGGTGTAGACGTTCGAGCGTTCGGCCTCGCGGATCTTCTGGAGGATCACCTGGCGCGAGGTCTGCGCGGCGATTCTTCCGAGGCGCGCAGGCGGGATTTCCACTTCAACCGTTTCGCCGGCCTGCGCATCAGGCTTCAAGCGGCGCGCACGGGCGAGAGATATGAATCCACGTCCGCTCTTTTCGTCGGAAACGACGAGCTTGTCGAAAATGCGCAGGTTCAGCGAAGCGCGGTCTATGGTCACGCGCAAATCGCTTGTGAAATCGGCATTGTGGCGCGCCGCCTGCTGCAAAGCCTGTTCAATGGCTATAAGCACTGTTTCCCTGCTCACGCCACGCTCTTTTTCGATGGAACTCACCACCGCGAGCAACGCCTGGTTCATCATAGCCGGTTCCTTTCCCGTATTGTAGAAGATCCATTCCGGTTGCCGTTCGCAGGCAATGCTTACGCTTCGGTCGGCGAAACTGCCACCGGAAAAACCCGTGTATCTTACAAAAACCGCCCCCCCGGCGTCAAGCGAATTGCGGGCCTGCGCCAGATTTTGAAAAGCCGGCGCGCAAAACGCCGGATTCTGGTATACTTCCGCGACCTCATCCGGGGGATCAACGCCAGAAACCTCGAAAATCGCGGGGAATTGAACAAACAACGAAAGTTCCGCAATCGGCGGAACGGGGCGCGCGCGCAAAACGCCCCGGACGGCATGTTTTTGCCACAGGAGATGTATGGGCGTTGAATTGTCATCTGAAATAACGGTTTTACGGGAAATCGCCTCGGCGGTCGCCCGCGAGCGGAACGTCCACAAGCTTCTCGAAGAGGTCATCGACATCATCGAGCGCACGATGGGCATGCTGCGCGGCACCTTTACGCTTCTCGA
>CACYEO010000003.1 GCA_902773475.1 uncultured bacterium
AGAAGGCGATGCGACCATAGCGGGCAACGTCGAGGCTACGACGACAACCGCCGAAGTGACGGCTGGCGGGACGGTGCTTGTCTCCGGCACGATGACGGCGCAGACCGCCGCGACAATCACTGCCAACGGCACTGACGATACGGACGGTGCGAAGATACTCGGCACTGTGACTGCAACGACCGGCAATGCGAATGTCGAAGCTGCGAACGATATAATCGTTTCTGGCACGGTAGAGGCGACTGCCGAGAATGCCACATTGACGGCTGGAAACAACGCAGACATCAGCGGTGCGGTGACTGCCGGCAAGAACGCAACTATTGCCGCGAATGGCACGGATGAAGCCGATGGTGCTACAATCAGTGGCACCGTGACGGCGGGTCAGACTGCGAAAGTCGAGGCAACCGCTGGGAGCGTGGAAATTGGCGGAAAGGTAAAAGGCGATTCCGCAGTTTTGGCAAAGGCGGGTAAGGGTTTGACCGTCACGGCAGGAAACGGGAACAAGGTTGAGGGCGGGAATGTCCGGCTCGAATCCGGTGAAGGCATGACTATATCTGCCGGAGTCGAAGGTGTGAACATTACGCTTGCAAGCACCGGCAATACGGTGAAAACCGATGGCAACGGTACTTTGAAAGCAACCGCTGGCGACATTTACGTGAACGGCAAGGAGGGCGTCACAATCGGTGCGGCGGTAAGTGCCGAAGGCAACACGATTGCGCTCGAATCCGAAGACGGGGCGGTTACTGCGGATGGGAATGGTACGCTCGCTGCGACAACGGTATATGCCAAAGGAACCAGTGTCACGCTTGAAGGCACTGTTACGGCATCGAATGTCGGATTGACTGCTACCTCGGGGAGCGCGACAGTTGGAAACATCAACGCCAAGGGCGGAACGACGATTGCCGTCAATGGCAAGGGGGGCGCTGATATCACCGCTCAAAACGGAGTCAAGATTGGAGCCGTTAATGCAAAGTGGAATAAAGTCAAGGAAACTGGCGAACTTGAAGAAAAATCCGCAAGTGTGACGGGCATGACATCCGGGGGGGCTGTAAAAATTACTGCCAAGAGCGGTGATGTCACATTGGATGCGCAGGTTTCCGGCAATAGTGTTTCAATCACTGCCACCGACGGGAGCATAACGCAGACCTTTGGCGACAACACTATACCGACAGGCAATGGTGGTAAGGTTGATAAGAAGGATATGGACAATGCTGTTGTCGCAACAGACACGGCTACATTGATTGCAGGCGGTTCTGTTGGAAGCACTGAAAAAGGATCGTCGTCTTATGTCGGGGTGGATGCCGACAATACGAAAGTGAATGCGGGTGAGAATGTGGCTGTTGCGGTGCGGCCCGGAGACAAGGGCAAGGACAAAGCTGAATTCCATATCAGCGGAATAAACGACGGAGAAGCGGCGGAAATAGCGGACGTCTACATTCCCGGCACGCCTGGAAACGCGGACGGGAACACCGGCGATGCCATGAGCAGCATCAACGCCAAGAAGGTCATTGTGACGGCTGCGGACTTCAAGAACGGCGAGATAAAACTCGGTCCGAAGGTGTCCGATGTCACAGTGCGCAACTTCAAGAATGGCGGAGGCAGCCCTCTGATCGCCGTGTTCGAGAACGGTTCCAACCCTGCGGTCGAGAATCTTCCGAATGATGTGATCGTGTTCATCGACGGCCGTCTTGCAGGCGGAGATTTGAAGACGATAAACAAGCTCGGCGCTCTCGAAGCGTTCCCGGTGCAGACGCCGGAACTGAAGAGCGAACAGGGGATATTCGGCAATCCTGTCTTCCTGCACGGCGACCTTGGCGTGGCGAATCCGTTCGCAGTGGGCGTAATCGACCATCTGTTTGCCGACATTCCGCGGATATATTTCAACTCGCTTGCGGAGGACGAGCTTCCGATGGATGCCCAAAAGCACATTGACGCGCCTGGTCTCAATCCCGAGTACACCAAGAAGTACACCGGCAAAAGCACTTCTTCCGCCGAAAGCGCTTCGGACTCCGGGACGCAGGACGCCAAGCCTGCGCAGGACGGAAAAGCAGGCGGCAAAGCGAAGTGATCCGGCGGTTCCGGGCGAAATGGCCAACTTTGGACACATACTCTCGGCCGGCCTGACCGATGTCGGGCGGAGGCGCAAAAACAACGAGGACTCCTACGGGACGCATCCCGCGGAAGGGGTTTTCGTGGTGGCGGACGGCATGGGCGGCGGCGACGACGGCGAAGTGGCGTCCGCCGCCACGGTGAAGGCCGTGGCCGATTTCGCCTCGCGGTGCAGTCCGCCCGGCGGCAAGGCGTGGCCTGCGGACGGCCTTGCAGACGCGCTGTCCGCAGAGCTGGACGGGGCATCGGCCTGGATATGCGCCCGTGCGCGGGAAAAGAAACTGAAGACGTGCGGCTCCACTTGCGTCGGCGTGATTTTCAATCCAGGCCGTCCAGATTCTCCGCTTGCGTTCCACGCGGGCGACAGCAGGCTGTACCAGATACGCGGCAAATCGATAAAGCAGATAACGGCCGACCATTCCGCAGCGGCCATGTTCGGCGCAAAGAGCGAAGAAGACGTAAATCCGATGTTTCGCGGAGTCATCACCCGGGCTGTCGGTCTTGCGCCGCACGTGGAGCTTGAACGGACCGAATTCCGCATAAAGGAAGGCGACAGGCTGATACTGTGCTCGGACGGATTGAGCAAGATGGTGCCGGACAAGGACATCTGCGCAATGGTGCGGTCGGCGAAATCGCCCGAGGACGCGGTGAAAACCCTTGTCGATGCGGCGAACAAGGCCGGCGGCGTGGACAATGTCACTGCGGTGGCGATGTTCGTCGGCGCGCTCCCGCCGCCTCTTCCCGTGACGGCGCTTCCGCCCGGTTTCGTCAAGCAGCCCGCGAAGCAGACGGACGATGGTTCGCAGATGACGGCTGTCGGCAGCCTGTCCGGCATGCACGACGCGGTTACCGCCACGGTCGGCGGCATCGGGCAAGATACCACGCTGTCCGGCTGCGACTTGCCTGAATCGGCCGCAACAGTGATTCCCGCGCCGGACGCGGCAACGGAAATTTCTGGAATGCCGTCCGCCTCCGTCCCGCGCAAATTCCCCGTGAAGACCGCAGTGGCCGCGATTGCGGCTGGCGTGGCGGCGATTGCCGTCGCCGCAGTCTGCCTGCGCGGTTGCGGCGGTGCGGAAGGCGGCGGAGAATCATCCGCAGGGAAAACAACGCCTGCACCGGAAAAAACTGACACTCCGGATGTTCCGGCGGGTCTGGAAAAGCCGGTTGCTCCAGAAACTGCCGGCAAGCCGGAAGGGGCGAAGCCGCCGGAAAAGGGATTTGTGCGCGTACGGGCGCTTTCCGCAGAAATTCAGTGTTTCATCGACGACAAGCCGGTCGCCTCCGGCGAAAGGATTGAACTGCCGGCGGGGCGGCACGAATACCGGTACGAAAATACGGAACAGTTTACATACAACGGCAAGACGGTGCGGAGGTACGCCGCTTCGACGCTGAAAAACGTGAATGTGGAGGGCGGAAAAGAACACGAGATTCCGCCCAACGGGGAGTGGTACGAGTCCAAAGAGTACAATGAATTGATGAATATTAAACGAGAGGACGAGCGCGCGGCGGAGGATGTCGGCAGGCGAGCCAATGAAGAATCCAAGAAACGCGATGAGTTGAGCAAATCCGCAGCGGAAAAGCCGCGTGGAACTGCGGAGCCGGGAAAGCGCGGCGGGAAGAAATCCGGCAAAACCGGCAGAAAGGGCGGTCTGTAATGGCGGGACGCCAAGGGGGAGACTTCGGCCGCATCGGAGGCTACCGCATAGAGCGGAGGATGCAGTCCGGAAGCGGCGGCCAGGGCTACGTGGTCGAGGCTCTGTGCGAGGAGAAGCGATATCCGTTTTCGAAACCGGGCATGAGGGTCGCCCTCAAGATAATGCATGCGCCGCAAGATGAAACCGCGGAATCGAAGTGGCGCAAACTAAAGAAGCGCACCGACGAGTTGTGCGCGATAGACCATCCCAACGTGGTAAAGTATCTGGGATGCTTCCGCGACAGCAGCCGAGACATCGAATACGGCGAAGAGGTTTTCGTCGTCGTTCAGGAACTGCTCGACGGCGAAACGATGAAAGAGCGCCTGAAGCGGAATCCCAACGGTCTGGACGCGGACGAAGCCGTCCGCATCGTGAAAGCCGCGTGCGAGGGTCTCGCCTACACGTCGAGCCGTGGAATCGTGCACCGCGACGTCAAGCCTGGGAACATTTTCCTGTGCCTCGGCGGCGACGGAGCGCGCATCGAAGGCGTGAAGGTGATAGATTTCGAGATCGCCAAGCAGCAGGATTCCGCGCAGACTGCAACGGCCACCACGACGACCGGATTCAAAGGCACGCTCGACTACATGGCTCCCGACTTCCGGGATTCGCTTTTCGGGGGCGACGAATCGAGCGACGTGTATTCCATGGGCGTGGTGTTCCACGAGGCGCTGACCGGACGCGCTCCGTACAAGAAACGCGATGGAGCGGCCGGTACGGCGATGTTTCCGTGGGCTTCCGCCATGGACGGCGGAAACGCCCTGAACATCAGCGGACGCACGGACTATCTCCTTTGCGGCGCGAAGCGCCTGCTCGAATCCGTTCTTGAAGCAGACAGGGAAAAGCGCCTGCCCGGATTCGCCAGATTCGCCAAGGAGCTGGGCGCTCTCGTCCCGTCTGCGGTGTGCGGCGGGCGCTACACGCTCTTGCAGCTCGTGGGGCGCGGCGGATTCGGCGTGGTCTACAAGGCGGTCGACGCAAAAGGCCGGCTCGTGGCCGTGAAGCAGCCGCGCAGCAGGGATTTCGACAGAAAGCGCTTCGAGCGGGAGGCCAAGGCAGGCGAGATATTCAGCGGCAAGGGTTTTCCCGTCTTCGTGGAGAAGTACGAAGGCGAATCGGGGCGGCACACTGCGCTCGTGACCGAGTATCTGCCCGGAATGCCGGGAATGTCGCTGCGCGACGCGATCAAGAGCGCGCGCGACAATGAAGAACAGCTCGACCGTTCCGCCGTACTCGTCGCATTCGCGCGCTATGCGAGGGGTCTTTCCGGAATGCACACGCATCCGCAAAGGTTCATCCACCGCGACATAAAGCCGTCGAATCTGTATTTCGATCCGGAGAATCCGGACAAGGCGGTCATATTCGATTTCGGAATCGTCAAAGAAATAGAAGGCACGCTTACGCGCGGCGGGATTCCCGGGACGCCGGACTACATGCCGCCGGAAGCGTTCCTCGAAGGAGCGCGCGGCGACGAAGGCGGCGACATCTACGCATTGGGCCTGAGCCTGTACGAGGCGCTTACTTTGAAGCGCGCGTACCCGCCGCTGCCGACCGGCGACGGATGCTTGAAGGCGGCGCAGGAAAGGGCGCGCGGCAAAGAGAAGCCGTCTCTTGAAGGTCTTGACGGAGCGTTGCTTGAACTTGTGCAAGGCATGACAGATCCGAATCCGCGCAAGCGCATAAGAGACGCCGGAGCGGTCGCCGCCAGACTTGAAGAACTTGCGCGTTCGGACTTGACCGTCGCGGGCAGGGGGGTGGACTGGAGACGTGTTTTTGCCGTAGCGGCGTTTTGCGTCTGCATACTTGCCGCCGTCGGTGCCTGCGTGTGGGCCATTTCAGGCAATCTGCGGAAAAAAGAACCGGAACCGCATCCGGATCGGCCGGTTCCGGCGGTTCAGCCGCCTGAATCGGCGAAGCCGCCGGACACACCGGAACCGCTGAAGATTCCTGAATCTTCAAAGACTCTGGAAAAACCCGATCTGCCGGGGCCGGCGCCGGACCAGCCGCAGGAATCGCCGCCGCCGGACACCCCGGACACCCCGGAAACGCCGAAGGCTCCGGAAAAACCGGGCAAGCCGGAAACGCCGAAACCCGAACCGGCCATGCCCGTCAACCTGGCTCCACAGCCGTCAGCACCGGATCCGAAGCCTAAACCGGAACCTGCACCGGTTCCAAAACCGCCGGAACCGCCGAAGCCGGCGGAAAAGGGGTTCGCGCGAGTGCCGGAACTTCCCGCCGAAGTAAAATGCTTCATCGACGAGAATCCGGTCGCCTCCGGTCAGAGTATTGAACTGTCGGCGGGACTGCACGAATACCGGTACGAAAATACGGAACAGTTTACATACAACGGCAAGACGGTGCGGAGGTACAAAAGACCCGCCCCCGAGAATTTCAGGGTGGAGGGCGGAAAAGAATACGAGATTCCGGCCAACGGGGAGTGGTACGAGTCCAAAGATTTCAATGAATTGGAAAAGAGAAAGCGCAATGACGA
>CACYEO010000004.1 GCA_902773475.1 uncultured bacterium
GAAGTTCTCGACATGGGAGTGCAACGAAACTCCATGGCCGCGCATCAAGTACCGCGACGCCATGATGACTTACGGCTCGGACAAGCCCGACCTCCGCAATCCCCTCAAGTGGATAAACATGTCGGACTTCTTTGCAAAGGCCGATTTCAAGGCGTTCGCCGCCTGCGTCGCGAACGGCGGGCTGGTCAAGGGTCTTCTCGTCAAGGGCATCGTAGGCGTCGAAACCAGAACGTGGTTCGACAAGCGCGAGGCGTTCGTCAAGGAGAACGGCGGCAAGGGTCTCGGATACATCTCCTGGACGAAGGAAGGCGAACTCAAGGGGCCGATAGCCAAATTCCTTTCCGCCGGACAGCTTGAAGAAATGAAGAAGATCGCCGGCATGGAGCCGGGCGACGCGCTGTTCTTCATGGCCGCCGACGTCGACGAGTGCCACAGGCTTTCCGGGCTTGTCAGGACCGACATCGCCGACCACATGACGAACGACGTGCGCGAGAAGGACTGCTACAGGTTCTGCTGGATCGTCGACTTCCCGTTCTTCGAAAAGGATCCCGAGACGGGCTAGATCATATTCTCCCACAACCCCTTCTCGATGCCGCAGGGCGGACTCGAGGCGCTGGAGACGAAGAATCCTCTCGAAATCGAAGCGTACCAGTACGATGTCGTCTGCAACGGCATCGAGCTTTCCTCCGGCGCGATCCGCAACCACCAGGTCGAGGTAATGTACAAGGCTTTCGAGATCGCGGGCTACACGAAGGACGACGTAGTGAAGAAATTCGGCGCGCTCCACCGCGCGTTCCAGTTCGGCGCCCCGCCGCACGGCGGCATCGCCCCCGGCGTGGACCGCATGGTAATGCTTCTGGCCGACACGCCGAACATCCGCGAAGTGATCGCCTTCCCGATGAACCAGAAGGCGCAGGATCTTCTGATGGGCGCGCCGAACTTCGTGACCGAACAGCAGTTGCGCGAACTCCACATCAAGATACGCGGAACAAACGAAGAGCCGAAACCGGCGCAATGACGGATTGCGCCGGAAGTCGAGCCGCTCGCGGCATGGGATTTTCCCATGCCGCCGCCGCATGCGCGCTTGTCGCGCTTTGCGCGGCTCCCGGCTACGGCGACGCGCTGTTCTCCGCGAAAACGCCTGCCGTGCCTTCGCCCGGCGCGTTCGCGCTGTCGATTGCCGCGTCGGTCGCGCCGCTGCTTGCGATCGCGGGCGCCGCCGTTCTGTCGCAGCGCGGCCCGCGCGCTGTTCTCGCGGAATGGTTTCCGCGCGGTGCGGTTGCCGGGTCGCTGCGGAAGGCCGCGTTGTGGCTTGCGGCGGCCGTGCCGCTTGTCGCGCTCGTCACGGTCGCGTTCCGCGCCGCCGCGGAATGTTTCGCCGGACGCCCCCTGCCGGTCCAGACTCCCGCGCACTTGATAGCGGATCCCGGAACGCCCGCCTGGCTGGCCGTGTCGCTTGCCGCGTGCGCGCTTGCCGAGGCGCCGGTTCTCGAAGAAATCGTCTTCAGGGGCGTGATATGGCGCGGTTTCCGCTCAAGCGGTTCGCCCGCATTCGCGGCGTTCATGTCGTCGTTCGCGTTCGCCGCCGCGCACAGGAATTTCGCCGCGATGCCGGGGCTGTTCGTGTTCGGGCTTGTGCAGGCGCGCCTGTGCGGCGCCTCGGGATCGCTTTGGCCGTGCGTCGCGTTCCACTGCTTTTTCAACGCCGTCTCCCTGCTGCCCATATTTCTGACGCGTTTCGCATCCGCATGAAACGGCGCGCGTCCGCGCGCCGGCCTGTCATCTGAAGCGCCAGCGCGGAGGGAACAGCGGTACGTCGGGGTAGAAGCGCACTTCCGGCGGAGCGCCGCTTTCGCGGCTTCCGAAAACCTCCACCACGGCGAATCTGTACCCGCCGCGATATCCGGTGCGCCGCAGCCATGCGAGACATGCCTTGCGCAGATTCGATTTTTTCGCGCGGTTTATCCCCGGCATCGCCGATTCGTATTCGGAATGGCGCTTGTGCGTTTTCACTTCCACAAACACCGTCGATCCGGCGCCGTCGCGCGCTATAATGTCTATTTCAAGCCGTTTGTCGCGCAGCGAAGGCCTTACCCGCCGCCCCGTCACGGAGTACCCGCGCTTTTCGAGTTCGCGCGCCGCCACCTCTTCGCCCCAAAGTCCCTGCTCCACGGATTCGTTGCGGATCCGCGGCTGTCGGGCGAACATCTGCCGCACCGCGCCGGCGACGGCCCGGGCCGCCCTTTTCAGCGCGCCGCGCGCTTCCGGCGCGTCATCCGGCTTTTTCATCGAAGCCGAGATCCTCCAGCACTCCGCCGACTATGGATACTTCGCCTATGTCGAGCGGCAGCGCGAAGCGGACGGTTCCGCCTTTTTTCTTCTTGTCGTGGCGCATCACGGGAACGCAGTCCGCGAGAGTGCGCCCCTCCGGCAGAGCCGTGGGCAGGCCGAGCGAACCGAGTATGCGCGCGATTATCTCGGAAATCCCCTTCCGCGAGGAAAGTCCCAGCCTTTCCGCCATCGCGGCTTCTTCCACCATGCCTATGGACACGGCCTCGCCGTGTTCCACGGCAAAGTCCGACAGTATCTCCACGGCATGGCCCACGGTGTGCCCCAGGTTGAGTTTCGCGCGCACGCCTTTTTCGAACGGATCCAGGGATACGAGTCGCACCTTCACGGCGGCCGCGCGCGCGACGAACGCCGAAAGCGCGTCCATGTCCGCGAGCGAATCGAATGTCGCTTCCGGCGGCAGGTCGCGCAGTCCGCGGAACAGCGGCAGCCGCGAAACAAGATCCGGGTCGCCTATGACCGCGTGTTTCACCGCTTCGGCGAGACCGCAGCGGAACTCGCGCACGGGAAGGGACAGGAGCGTTTCGACGTCGGACAGCACAAGCGACGGCGCGTGGAAGGCGCCTATCATGTTTTTCGCTTCGGGAAGGTCGATCCCCGTCTTTCCGCCGATCGAGGCGTCCACCATCGAAAGCAGCGTCGTGGGCACATTCGCCCAGCGCACGCCGCGCAGCCATGTGGAGGCGGCGAACCCGGTCAGGTCGCCGGCCACGCCGCCGCCGACCGCAACGAGCGTGTCGTCGCGGCCGATGCCGTCGAGGAGGCACCTCCGCCAGATCGTTTGCGCCGATTCGATGGTTTTCGATTTCTCGCCCGCCTCTACCGTCACCGAAGAAGTTTCGAAGCCCGAAGCGCGCAGGATTTTCACCACCGTCTCGCCGTAGAGCGGATACGTGTTGGCGTCCGCCACCACTACGGCGCGCTTTCCGGCGCCGAGCGCCGCGAGGCGTTCCCCGAGCGTGTCGAGGATGCCGGCGCCGACTTCGATTTCGGACGGGACGTCGCCGGAAGGAAGCCTGAACGACCCGAAAAGCGTCTCGGCCCGTTCGGCCATTTCGTCGAGCGAAAGTCCGGCCACGTCGAGCCTGCGCGTGAACGACGCATAGTGCGGCGCGCGTTTCTCCATGAGCCGTTCGAGCGGGGCGTCCGTCGATTCAATGCCGTTTGCGAGCAGCGGGCGCGTTCCCGGCGTCATGTTTATGTGCGACCGCAGTATGTCGAGCGGACAGTCCAGGCACACTACGGTTCCGGCGGCTTTCGCCGTTTCGGCCGCCTCCTCCTGGAGAAGCGTCCCGCCGCCGAGCGCGATTACGGCGCGCGGCCCGGCGCAGACCTCTTTCAGCGCCGCAAGCTCGCGGCGGCGAAACCCTTCTTCGCCTTCTTCGGCGAATATCTCGCGCACGGATTTCCCCGCCGCGTTCTGCACTGTTTTGTCGAGGTCCTTGAAGGGAAGGCCCATCCTGTCGGCAAGCACTTTGCCGAGTGTCGTCTTTCCCACTCCGGGCGGTCCGTAGAGGAACAACTGTCTCATCGCGCAACTCCTTTTCCAGTACTGCGCCCCGGCGCTTTACACGGCGCGGAGCACGAGTCCTTTCAGATACCTCCCTTGCGGGAAGGAAAGCGAAACCGGATGGTCGGAAGGTGCCGACGTGCGCTCCAGTATCTGGAAATCCCGCCTTGCGTCCGCCGCAGCCTCCGACACGACCTTGCAGAACAATTCTTCGTCCATTGCGCCGGAACACGAAAACGTTGCGAGAATCCCGTCCGGACGCAGAAGTTTCATGGCCAGGAGGTTTATGTCCTTGTACCCGCGCGCCGCTTTCATGACGGCGCCCTTCGAATCGGCGAACTTTGGCGGGTCGAGCACGATCAGATCGAACGACTTGCGCGCGTCGCGGTATTTCCTCAACTGCGAAAAGACGTCGGCGCATTCGTATTCGCTCGCGCAGTAGCAGCCTTCGGCCAGTTCCGTGTTTTTCCGCGCAAGGTCGAGCGCGCCCTGCGACGAATCGAGATGCACCACCGACGTCGCGCCCGCCGCGCGGCAGGCGATGCCGAATCCCCCCGTATATGAAAAACAGTTCAAGACGTCTCTGTTGCAGCCGTAGCGCCCGGTTGCCGCGCGCGCGTCGCGCTGGTCCAGATAGAATCCGGTCTTGTGGCCTTTGCGGACGTCCACCAGGAACCGCAGTCCGTTTTCCGAAATCTCCACCAGCTCCGGCGGCTCTTCGCCGGTCACCGGCCCGGTCGACGGCTGAAGGTTCTCCCTTGCGCGCACTTCCACGTCCGAGCGCTCCCAGACCCCCTTTGCGCCAGGCGTGTACTTCATCAAGGTTTCCGCAATCGTCTTTTTGAAGGCGTCCGCCCCTGCGCAGGACAGCTGTATGACTATCCATCCGGCGTAGCAGTCGGCGACGACTCCCGGAAGGCCGTCGGATTCGGCATTCACGAGCCGCACCGCGTCCGTCGCGCCGTGCGCGAAATATTCGGCGCGCCGCCCTATCGCCGCCGCCGTGCGGTCCGCGACAAACGCATCGTCCGGCGTTGCGTCCGGATCGAACGACAGAACGCGCACCGCTATGCGCGACTGCGGCGAATAGAATCCGGAACCGAAGACCGTCCCGTCCCGGTTCGCGATGCGCACGATTTCCCCGGCGGCGGGCGCGCCGCTGCAGGATTCCACCGATTCGGCGAAAATCCAGGGATGCCTGCGGACGAGAGTGAACTCGCGCCCGCGCTTCAATACGACTGTTTCCATGAGTCCTTCCGCCGCGAAGCGGCGCGTTGATTCTGCGGCGGAAGTCTACCACGCGCCCGCTTCTCCGCGCAAGCGCAAAAAGCGCCTGCGGGAAAAGTGCAATATGCGGTGGAACACTCCGGGAAGGCGTTCTGTCGAGGTGGAGACAGAGGTGTCGTTTGAATCATTGTCTGGTTGCCATCGTCGTCATATTGCGGCTCAAAACCTGAAGTCTGAAGTCCGGCGTCCGAAGTCGAAATCTCAAAATATTGGTTGAGATTGTTGGCGGTGTAGGTGCGGTTGGTGCCAAGGTCGAATGATGCAATGCGGTTGCCGATGTCATCGTACTGGTAGGCATATTCGACCGTGGATGCCGGAGATTGCGGCGCGATGGGGGCATCGCGCCCTACCAGTTTGTCGGCGGAAATCAATTCATTGCGGATGTTGTAGCCGCAAACATCATTACGTGTTTCGGACATCGCGGAGCCGGAGCGGGCAATCCCAATACGGCAGAACGCCGCGCCGGCGATGTACGGCGCGGCGGCGTTCGCCGCCATGTATGCTGTGTATGCTGTTTCCGGCATTTCAAGTCGCGATTGAGGGAACCGTCCGATTCGTTCTTCTAAAAGGACGCATTTTCATTTGTCATGGAAATTCCGCTGACAATTCCGTTTTCACATTCTACGATTTTCAGTATATTGCCTTCATTGTCTTCATAATTCATGTACAACTTCATAATGGACATTCCGTCTTCCCTCCTGCATTTTTGCAAATGGATGCTGTCAGGCGATCCTTTTACCAATATGTATGTCCTGATACCACTCCCTTCAAGCAAGCTGTCTTTGACAAACCGCGCTCCAACCCACATTAGAACGAGGATTAGAACCGGTATAGCCGATAAAATGCATATTGTTTTCATTTCATGCCTCATGCTATCTCATTGACGAAGTTGATTTGACGCAAATATCAATTGCGGTTATCAAACCCGAGTCTTTTGAATACAATGCACTGCCCCTTGCACGTCTCCAACCTCCAACAGCAGGCCGGTATTCGAAAAATGCAACATTTTTATTTGCTCCGGCATCTAGGATCTGCAACAATTCATCTATTTGCGGCGCATCATCCTGTATTCCAAGATCATGCACTGTCAAGTCGCCTTCATTCACCGCATCGGCCATATCGCACAAATCCGTCGCTAATTCAATTGCACGGCATCTACTTGCGACGGCAACAGACGCAAGCAGAAAAGCCCCAGAGCAAATAAACACCATGAGAACGCCAGCGAGCGGGATTTTCCAGTTCGCATACCTTTTTACGGCCTCAATCAATACCATGGCACACCTCTCCAGATACTATTGTTGTTTTTAGACATGAAATACAATTTATCGCAAGGACTGTCTTCAACGCTTGAAGAAAGATATCGAAAATAA
>CACYEO010000005.1 GCA_902773475.1 uncultured bacterium
CTTTTTGATTATGGGAAACAACTGTTTGAAACAACATTCCTTTGGCGTACGCTCGTTGTTTTTTCCAGTTGTTCCGGTTGTTTCCAAATTCAAACCGCATGGGTGAAAAACACAGATGCGCCCGACAATCAGATGTTGCTTGAGAAAATCGCACCCCGCGTTATTTCGACAGGCACATGAGCGCGATTCCGGCGACTATCGCCGCGAGCGCGACGCTTTTGCGCGCCAGATTCGTCTCTTTGAAGAACCCCGCCCCCAGCAGGAACGTGAGAACCGCGGACAGCCTGCGCATCAGCGACGCCGCCGAAACCGGCGTCCCCGGATGCGAAAGCCCCGTGAAGTACAGCCAGTCCGCACCCGCCAGCAGTATGCCGACGAGCGGTATCGTCCAGCGCCATTCGAACCTGCAGCCGCCGGTCCGCACGGCGCGCGACACTCCCAGCGCCGCCGCGTAGAACGCCACAAGCCCGGCTTGGAACACGGTCTGCACCGGCTCCACGGGTAGCGCCAGAATCTGGAAAACGTGCTTGTCCCATATCGCCGACGCTGCGGACAGCGCCGCGCCCGCCGCCGCGCACCACACGGCGCGGTTCCTTGCGAAGTCTATGCCTTCGTGCCGCCCCGCCCATGAAAAGGCGAAGTATCCTGCGAACACCGCGGCCATTCCCGCGCCCTGCACCGCGGACGGAATCTCGCCGTACAGCGGAATCGCGATCAGCAGGACGAGCGCGGGCGCCGATGCGCGTATCGGAGTGGCGATTGTGACAGGCAGCGTTCTGAGCGCGCAAAAGGTGAACACCCAGGAAGTCCCGACTATCGCGCTTTTCGCGAGACCGCACAGAAACGCTTCGCGGGAAACGTCTGCGGCAAGGGCGAGCCGTCCGCACGCGGCCAGTCCGCCGAGGTACGCCGCGAACCCTGCGGACGACGAAGCCAGAAGAACCGGCAGCACGGCGTTCCCCCCGACGCTCGCCTTTTTGGCGATGTCGTAGAGCGCCAGCAGCACCGCGCTGGCCAGAATCCAGGGCATCCACGCCGCCGTCATTTTCCGTCCGTGAAACGCGAAGCGAACGCGGCCAGGTCGTCGCCGCGGGCGACGGCGTAATCGTCGAGCGGCGTGGGCTGCGCGTTCACGATCGCGATTTTTCCGCCTTTCTGCAGCGTGAGGCGCGGAAGCCCCGCCGCCGGGAACACGGTCAGCGACGTCCCCAGGACCAGCATCAGGTCGGCCCGCATGGCGAGTTCCTGCGCTTCCATGAAGGCCACCTCCGGGAGCGGTTCGCCGAAAAAGACTATGTCCGGCTTGTACGCGCCGCCGCATCCGCAGCGCGGCACGTATCCGGCGTCGAGCGCGTCGAGTCCGCCAGCCGCGTCTATCATCGCGCGTATCTCGCCGAACGTTTTGGCGTTTCCGCAGAAACGGCAATGGTGCACCGCGGGGGTTCCGTGGATCTCATACACGCGCGACGAACCGGCCTTCGTGTGGAGCATGTCTATGTTCTGCGTTATGACGCCCTGGAGCCGTCCCTCGTCCTCGAGCCGCTTCAGCGCGGCGTGGACCGGCCCGGGCGAAAATCCCCCCAGCCCGTACACCAGATCTCTGCACCCCCGGTAGTACACCGAAGGATCGCGGTCGAACCAGTCGATGTCGAAAATGCGCTCCGCTCCCGGCTTCCCGTAAAGCCCCTGCGGCCCCCTGAAATCCGGTATTCCGCAAAGCGTGCTTACGCCCGCGCCGGTCAGCGCCGCAACGCATTCCGCGCCTTCCAGCGCCTCTGCAATCCTGTCCAACGCCGGATCTTCCACGATTTCACCTCCAACGGTTCCAAAGCCCGAATGCGACCGCCGACACGATGAGGGCGGGAACCGCAACGGCAATGTGCCACCTCACCCATCCCGGCATCGACGGCCCTGCGCCTTCCGACGCTTCCGCGCGGAACCCTTTCCACCCCCAGCCCGCCCGCGAAGTCACGAATACGGCTTCCGCGAGCGCGCCTGCCGGCAGCCATATCTGGCTCACGGCGAAATCCTCCCACTCCAGCACTTTGCCGGAAAATACGCACGGAAGCGAAAACACCGCCACCGCGCAGGCCACGAGCGCCGCGCACGCCGGGCGCGGAATCCGCGTTTCGTCCGTCGCCCCGCCCACGAGGCATTCGAAAACCGCCATGACCGTAGTGAACGCGGCGAACGACAGGAACAGGAAGAAGAATGCGCCCCACGCGCCGCCGCCCGGCATCTGGGCGAATATCTCCGGCATGGCCGCGAAAACGAGACCCGGCCCTTCCTGCGGATCGACTCCGTAGGAAAAGCACACGGGGAACACCACCAGCCCCGCGAGTATGGCGACCGCCGTGTCTATGGCGATTATCAGAAGCGATTCCTTCACAAGCGAATGACTGCGGCTCGTGTAGCTGCCGAGTATGGCCATGCAGCCGATTCCCGTCGAGAGGGTGAAAAACGCCTGCCCCGTCGCTTCGAACAGGATTCTGCACGGGTTCGCGGCTAAAACGGACCAGTCCGGTTTCAGGAAAAATTCCACGGCCTCGCGCGCCGCCGGCAGCGTCAGCGCTTTCGCGGCAAGCGCAACGAGCGTTGCGAGAAGCGTGGCCATCATGAATTTTGCGATCCTCTCCACGCCCTTCGCGACGCCCGCCGCGCATGCAAGCCCCGCGAGTCCGGCGGCGAGCGCCATGTACGCCGCCGACATCCCTTTCTGCGCGGTGAACGACGCGAACGCCGAGGACGCATGCCCCGCAAGGCCGGATCCGCCGCCGGAAAAATATATCCCGGCATATCTGAACAGCCATCCGGTGATGTCGGTGTAGTAAATCATCAAAATAAAGTTTCCGGCGAAAACGGCAAGTCCTATGCGGTGCCACGCGCGGGACGTCTCCGGCGGAGCGAGAGATTTGAGAGCGCCGGCTATCCCGAGACGGGCGCGCCGCCCTATCGCGAGTTCCGCGGTCAGCAGCGGCAGGCCTAGGACGATGAGGCATGCAATGTAGACCGCGACGAACGCCCCGCCGCCGTTTCTTCCCACGATGTACGGGAAGCGCCATACGTTTCCAAGCCCTACCGCGCAACCCGCGGCGAGCATGATGAAGCCGAGTCTTCCTGAAAGCGATTCTCTCATGGCCGGATATTATAGCGCAAATTCCCCGGAGGGGGGAATAGGGAAGGGAGAAGGCAATAGGCAATAGGGAATAGGGAATAGGGAGGGATGGGGAGAAGTGATAAGGGTTTGGGTTTTTGAGTGTTTGGGTGCTTGAGATGGCGGTGAATGTCTCTTGTTGTCGTACGCTTGTTGTTTTTAGACAGAATTTACAGAATTGACAGAATTGGGAAGGGGCTGAGTGTTTGGGTGTTTGGGTTGGCTGGCAGGGCCCTGCAAGATAGGTGTGGCAAGGGCGCCCTCGCCCTTGCTGCAAGGCCGGGGCGGCCTTGCTTTCCCCCAAATAAGCTCTCTGCGCTCTCTGCGGCCTCTGCGTGAGATTTAC
>CACYEO010000006.1 GCA_902773475.1 uncultured bacterium
CTGCGCCGGCACCGGCGTTGGCGCGGCATCGGGCATTGGCGCGGCATCGGGCGCTGGCGCAGGAGCAGGAACAACTGCGGGTGCAGGGGATGGCGCGGACGCAAGAACGGCGTCAGGCGTCTGCGCTGAAACTGGAACTGCGGCGGGCGCAGACGCAAAACCAGCATCAGAGGATTGCGCAGGTGCAGGTGCAACCGCAGGCGCAGGCACAGGGAAAGGAACAACGGGAATCGCTTGTGCGGAGGATGGTGCAGGCGGCTGGGCGGGCTCGTGCGCCGGCTGCCGCGTCACGGTTTGCGAAACCGCCGACTCAGGCGCAGGCATTGACGACTGCGCCGGCATCGGCGCAGAAGAGGCACCTGCGATCTGCACAGGGACAGGCGCAACAACGGGCTCCTGCGCAGACGCGGCAAAGGAGTGCAATGATTCAGATGAAGGCACAGGCATCGCCGACGCAGATACAGGAGCTGGCGCAACGGGAATTGCTTGTGCGGGGGAGGGCGCGGGCGGCGGCTGGACGGGCTGCTGCACCGGTTGCGGCGGCTTGGTTTGCGAAACCGCCGGATCTGGCGCAGAAACCTGCACTAGCGCGGGCATCGGCTCAATCTCGGGCACTGGCGTTGGCGCAGGAGCAGGAACAACAGCCGGTGCAGGCGATGGCGCAACTGGAGAGAACGCGGGCGCCGGCGACGAGGGCGGCGCCTGAACAAACTCATGCTCTGGCACGAACGGCTTGGATTGCGGGATTGTCGAATAAGGCGCGGACATTTTTGGCGCCTGCGCCGGCACCGGCGTTGGCGCGGCATCGGGCATTGGCGCGGCAACCGGCGTTGGCGCAGGAGCAGAAACAACAGCCGGTGCAGGGGATGGCGCGGCCGCAAGAACGGCGTCAGGCGTCTGCGCTGAAACTGGAACTGCGGCGGGCGCAGACGCAAAACCAGCATCAGAAGATTGCGCAGGAACAGGTGCGACTGCGGGCGCAGGCACAGAGGATGGCGCAACGCAAATCGTTTGCGCGGAAGATGGCGCGGGGGCAGTCTGGACGGGCTGGTGCGCCGGCTGCGGCGGCTTTGCTTGCGGGACTGCCTGATCCGGCGCAGGCATTGACGGCTGCGCCGGCACCGGCGCGGGTGCGACACCGGACGTTTGCACAGTAGCAGGCCCGGCGGCCGGCAACGGTCTGTCATGCGGAATTCCGGCAGGTGTCGGCGTGTCAATTCCGGTGTCATGCGAACGCACTGCAGACCCGGCGTCACGCGACATGTCGAGTTCGCTTGAATACGCTTCCGCAAAGATGCGGACCGGATGGAATGCTGTATGCGTCTCCGCCGGGGAGCCGCCGGTCTGCTGTCCGCCGGAGGAAGACGAATGCCGCTTCGCGGCCTGCGCGACAGCCTCGAACGCGGCCAAAGCGTCGCAAGGCGGATTCATAGCGGCGGCCGTGTCTTCCGCAGGGGGCGCAACCGCTCCGAGAACGGGATTGGACGTTGTCTGCGGGGGAGGGAACGAAACGTCGAAAAGCATTGGCTCAATCGTCATCTTTCTTCCTTCCGGTAAAATCTTCGAGTTCGGCTTCGGCTATGTATTCCTGCTCCTTTTTCTGTTCCTCTTCCCAGAAGGAGCGGTGTTCGCCGATTTTCATGCGGTTGCGCGCGGCGGTGTAGAATGCGGTTTTCGCGCATTCGGTCTCGGCATCGCGTTTTGCGAGGTTTTCTTCGGCGCGTTTGACGTTGTCGGCTTTCAATATCCCCTCTTCGTCGATCCGCGCAACGCCTTCGCGGGCGATATCTATCTGCTCGCGCTGGACGGGACGTCCGATCACGGAATCGAATATCCTGTCGCGCCTCTCTTCCTTCGTCTTCTCGTATTCGGCGAGGTCGGCCTCGCGCTCGGCGAGTTCGCGCCGCGCGATTTCCGCGCGGCTGCGCGCCGCCGCGAGTTCGCCGGCCGCGCGGTCTTCGCGCATCGCCCTTATCTTGAGTAGACTCTGGAGTGCGTAGCCCATGGCGTCAGACGTCGATCCTTATGATTTTGCGGATTGCGAGCCATCCGCACGCCACGAGCATTCCGGCGCAGGCCACGCAAACCGCGCCCTTCAGGGAAAGCAGGAAAGGAATCATCAGATCCGGCTTCAAGACGGTCATCGCCGCACCCAGAATGAACGGCATGGCCGAAACTATAAGGCCCTGGAGCCGGCCCTGCGCCGTCAGAGTCCTCACGCGCCGCTCGATGCGCGTGCGGGCGCGGATCGTCTCGGATATGCGGTCGAATATCTCCGTAAGGTTGCCGCCGGTGCGCCGCGCGATTTCTATCGCAGACACGACGAGCGAGAGGTCTTCAGACCCCACGCGTTTTTCAAGGCTGGACAGAGCGTCGTCAAAACTCATCCCCACGCGCATCTGCTGGCGCACCACGCCGAACTCCTGGGAAATGGGCTTTTCGGAATTCTCGGCCACGGATTCGAACGCCTGGTTTATCGAAAATCCCGCCCGCAGCGCGTTGGACATGGAGGAAAGCGCGTCTACGAGCTGTCCGTCGAACTTGATCCGGCGCTTCGCCTTCACGCTTCCCGCGATTTTGCCGGGCAGGGAGAACGCGGCCAGCGCGGCGAGCGCGCCAAGCGCCGTTCCCGCTGTCGTGGAAACGGCGTCTGTGAAGCTGAAAAGCGGGATGAAAAACGCGAAGAACGCCGCACACGCGGCGCATTTGCCGATTTCCGCCATGCGCTTCGGGGGGATGAACAGGAACACCTCCTCGAAAGAGCGGCTCGCTTCTTCGCCTGCGGTCCGCGCGAGATTGTCGGCGCCTTCGGCGAACGAACGCGCGCAAAGCCACGCGAACCCGCCGAATGCGAGCGCCACCGCCGCGAGAGCCCCTGCGAAGAAAACGTTTTCCGTCACGGCGCATCCTCCCCGCCGGAAGCGAAGCGCAGTCTGACGTCCCGGTCGCAGTCAGGATCGTAGATTGCGGGATCGAGGATCATGCCGTTGGCGGCGAAAGCCTCGTGGAACGCCGGAACGTTGCCTGTGGGGCCGAAACTGCCGAGCACTTTTCCGCCAGGTCCGATTCCTGTCTGCCTGAACGCGAATATCTCCTGCATCACTATCTGCTGGCCTTCCATGCCGGAGACCTCGGAAATCGACGCGATTTTGCGCGTGCCGTCGCTCATGCGGCTTTCGTGGATTATGACGTCCACGGCGCCGGCGATCTGCTCGCGTATGGCGCGGCTCGGCAGTTCCACGCCGCCCATCAGCACCATGGTTTCGAGGCGGGAGACCACGTCGCGCGGCGAGTTCGCGTGGACTGTCGTCAGCGAACCGTCGTGCCCGGTGTTCATCGCCTGGAGCATGTCAAGCGCCTCTCCGCCGCGGCATTCGCCCACTATTATGCGGTCCGGGCGCATGCGCAGGCTGTTGCGCACCAGGTCGCGGATAGTCACCGCGCCGCGTCCTTCGATATTCGGCGGGCGGGCCTCCATGCGTATCACATGCGGCTGGTCGAGCCGCAGTTCCGCCGCGTCTTCGATCGTGACGATACGCTCGCTGCGCGGGATGAACCCGGAAAGAAGATTCAGAAGAGTCGTCTTGCCCGATCCCGTTCCGCCGGACACCACCACATTCTTGCGCAGCATCACCGCCGCGCGCATGAACTCCGCGGCGTTGCGCGTCCATGTGCCGAAACGCACGAAATCCTCCGCGCGGAACGTGCGGCGCGAAAACTTGCGGATCGTTATGACCGGGCCGCTCAGCGAAAGCGGCGGGATTACCGCGTTCACGCGGCTTCCGTCCGCGAGGCGCGCGTCCACGTACGGCTGCGATTCGTCTATCCTGCGGCCGATCGGCGAGACGATCCGCTCGATCACCGACATCACGCTTCCCGCGTCCGTGAACCTGTAGGGGGTGAGTTCCAGTTTTCCGCGCCGCTCCACGTATATGCGTTCGGGGCCGTTGACCATGATTTCCGTTACGGAATCGTCTGCAAGCAGCTGTTCTAGCGGACCGAGCCGCATCGCCTCGTCGTAGACCTCGGCCTCTATGCCGTCGGGATCGAGCGCGGGCGGCAGTCGTCCGTTTCCGCGCACTTCCTCCACGATTTCATGGAGCTGTTCGCGCGCGCGCCGCTCAAGCCCTTCGCGGTCGATGCCGCCTGCGGTGAGACGCTTCAAATCCAGGCGCGAAATAAGTTCGCGGTGGATCTGTTCGCGAACCTGACGGCGCATTTCGGCCAATGGGTCTTCCGGCGCCTCCTGCGCCGGAGCGCTGCCGTCGCACTCCTCCTCCGGCCGGACGTCGCGCCCGCCGTCGAAGGCTTCCGCGCAAGTCTGCGGCTCTCCGCCAGGGATTCCTTCCGCAGGCGCCGCGCGCAGAAGACATCCGCCGATCTGGACAAGCGTGTCCGGCGCGAGGGCGGCGGCGCCGCCGAAGAGCGGTTCGCCGTTCACATACGTCCCGTTGGAACTGTTCAAGTCTTCGATGCGCACGTTCCCGCCCGAAACCGCAATCATCGCATGGCGCTCCGAGACGTCGGGATATTCAAGCCGTATGCGGCACGCTTCGCCGCGGCCGGCGAGAAACCTTCCGTCGTCCAGATGCAGCGTTTCCGGAGACGAGGCCCCCGGACGCGTTATGTAGAGAGCGACCATGTGCAAGACCTCAGCGCATGTGGCCCTTGTTGCGTTTTTCGTTCAGTTCCGCGAGCTCTTCGCGGATTTTCTTGAAATCGACGGACGGAAGTTCTTTTTCGCACTGGTTGTCGTGCGGGCCGCGCAGCGACAGCGAAATGCGCCCGCGTATCTGCTCCGCGAACACCAGCATCTCGGCTTCGCGCGGCGTCACGAGCAGCGTGACCGTGGAATAGTTCTGCGGCGCTCCATAGCGCGTCCTGTCGTCGTTCGCGGTGCGTGAACCAGTGGCGAGCACCGTCACGTTCTGGAGAATCGTCATCGTCACGAGATCGTTCTGTCCCGCCCTTTCGGCTCCCTTCGCCGGAAATGAAAACGTGCCGAGCACGTCGACGTGGTCGTTAGGCATTATCATGCCGGAGACTGCGGCCGCGCCCGACGCATTCACGGAAACGGCGCGCATGCCGGATTTGTTCAGCGTGTCGGAAAGCCTGCGGCCTCCGTGCGCGCCGCCCTCGATGTCCGCCCACATCAGGATTTCGCCCCTGCGGTGCATGGTCTTCACATGCCGGCCTTCCGCAAGGGGGAAGTCGGCGGGAACGAGAGCGCGGCCCTCTATGCCGGCGGATGCCACCGTCTGCACGCCGAGATTGTCGCGTCCAAGCGCCGCGCCGCCCGGCACGTCCTTTTTGAAGACTATCGCTTCGATCGTATGCGTGCGCAGGCTTTCGATCTCGGCCCTGTGGCGCGCCTCGCGCGCATTAAGGTACGCGCGCGTGAGAATCGCAGCCACCAGACCGGCCGCGGCAGAAGCTATTAGGACGGCTTTCTGTTTCATGAGACATTTCTCCAACGCGCGATTTTATCAAAAATCCGCCTTCCGGTGTAGGGGTTCCGCAATACGCACGCAGATTTTGCTATACTGTCCGCGTCACATAGCGGATGTCTGGGCAGTCTGGAGGCAGAAAGATGACGAGTCCCCATTCAAGACCGTCATTTGAAGACACAAATGAACGATGAATTCAGCGGCAATGTGAAGAAAACGTCTTTCCTTGCGATGGTTTGCGTTGTCGCAATCCATTCGCATGCATTGGGAACGCATGCGGCTCCGCCTGCATGGTGCGTATTCCTCCAGCAGCTGCTTTTCAGGGATTTGACCTGCTGGGCTGTGCCGTTCTTTTTCACAGCGAGCGGCTTCTTCTTCGGCAAATGGCTTTCGAGAACGCGGACGGGCGAGTTCTTCAGCGTTTCGGGGGTGCCGTCATTTTGGAAGAAGAAACTGCGCACGCTGCTCGTTCCGTATCTCGTCTGGGCCGTCGCCGGGGCGGCGATCACCGTCCCGCTCGTAATCGCCAACAACGCAATTACGCACAATCCGGTTTTAGACCGGACGTTTCTTGCAAAACCCGGCTTATGGCGCAAAATCGATGCGCTTTTCGGGATAACCGGAAACGGCCCTTCGGGGAATCTGGCACTTTGGTACGTCCGCTCGCTGCTTGTAATGTTCGCGGCCGCTCCGGCTTTCTTCATTATCGCGAAATTCGCGAAACTCGCACTTCCAGCGGCGGGTCTGGCGCTTGTCCTTCTCTTCCCCGAAACGGCAGTGCCGCATGTCGCCGTAAAATGCGGAAGTATTGGATGGCTTGCGACAGGCATATCCCTTGCTGTTTTCGGATTTGAAACGAAATGGCGCACGCCGCGGACATTGTTTTGGGCGTCGGGAGCGGTTTTTGCCGCAATATGCGTCTGGAACGCCCTGTCTACTGCGGGGACATGCCCTGCA
>CACYEO010000007.1 GCA_902773475.1 uncultured bacterium
CGCGGCTCAAGACATGTCGTCACGAACATCGATCCGCCGCGCGAATAGTCGTAGCCGTGGAATCTGCGGTGTGATTTATGCATGGCGGGAATATCTTAACGGCTGAACAGCGCGCGGACTCTTCCGAAGAGCAATAGCAAAAACGTGACGCTTCTTGGCACGAACCAGAAAAAGAGGACCAGTTTCGCCGACGGCTTGAAGCTCGCATAACCATGCTCCGCGTCGGCAAACGGCAGGCACAGCAGCATCACCGCAAAGACGCCGCCGACAGCCATCGCCAGCCGCATCGCCCATTTCTTCATCTTGGACAATCCGAGCGGAATCACGCCTGTCAGCAAGGCGCAGGCAAAGACAACGGCCAACTCCCGCCAGAATGGATCCGTGCCGCAGACAGCCCGGCGGTATCCGCCGGACATCAGAGGAGACATAAGCACGATTGCAAACCATATCGTGCAGACGACGGACGGGACAGCGCCGGAAACAAGCACGCTCCTGAACAAAAGCCTGCCTCCTACCGCAACTGCCATTGCCGCGCACATGTCATCCGTCGATTTGAAACGGCGGACGGGAATGCTGGATGCCGCTTTGTCTACAATCGACGCCCACCGCTTCGGCGGGTTGCCGCCGAAGCATTCGTTCAAAAGGACTCCCAGCGCGTGGATGTCCGTCGAGACGCCGATTTCGCCGCCGGTGAACTGCTCTGGCGCGGCATATCCGGGCGTTCCCACGCCGACGGGTCTGCCGCCGTCGACGGAAAGAGTGCCGAGATTCGGCGAATGGCCGTCTGACAATGGCTTCGCAAGGCCAAGATCGATCAAGACGGGGACAGAGGACGCGACGGAGCGCGTCCCTCCTATGCGCCACAGAATGTTGGAAGGTTTGATGTCGCGGTGGACGTAGCCGAGTTTGTGAAGCTCGCCAACGGCTGAGGCCACCTGTTGGATGAATTTCGCGATTTCGCCCTCTTTCGACGGCAAAGGACGCTCCTCAAGAAGCTCTGTCGCAAGATACATCCGCCCGTCAGCCTCGCCGCAGGAAAAAAATCCCGGAAATCCCGGGCATCGATTGTTCGCGAGGATCTCCGCCTCGCGCACAAAACGCGCCTTGCCGGCCTCGTCGCCGCGATGGAGAACCTTCAAGGCGACAGGCATTTTCAGCAGCCGGTGTTCTGCCCGGTAAACCTCGCCCGATCCGCCGCGCCCAAGAAAGCCGACAACTGTGAAATCGCCGACGGTCGCGCCGTCTTCCAGCATCGGCGCGGGCGTATCATCGACTCGGCTTGCCAGCCAACCGGAAATCTCACCGTTCATCTGCAAGCCTCGTGGCAAGTTTCCGCAGCTCCGCCGTCATTCTGTTCTTAGTCTGGTCCACATTGTTGCGCGTGGTGCCGAAAAGCGCGGCTACGGATGCGGGGGATTCGCCTTTCAGTGCGGTGCGGATGAAAATCTGCCGCGTCCGTTCGCTGTGACGGGGATCCGCCAGAAGCTGCTGCAGCGCGACTTCATACGCGGAAATCCTCCAGTCGCGCTCGCATCCGGCGTCTGCGGAAGCGGCGTCTTTCACGGCGGCGGCCTGCCTGCCTTGGCGTTTCATCTCTTCACGGGCCTTGTTCTTCAAAATGCCGAGAAGATAGTTTCTGAAATGCCCCTTTGAATCCGGCGCATACCGGTAGTCCGGCAGTTTCCGGGCGATGACCGCGAGCGTTTCCTGCATAACGTCTTCGGCGGAAACGTCCGGGAACCTCGACGCGAGAAAGGCCTCCATTACCGGCTGGTACTTGGCGACGAATTCGGTCCAGCGCGCGGAATCCGCGTCTGCGCCTATGGCTTTGAGCAAAGTTGTAGAGGTTGTCGTCATGTGTTTCCGTCGCCGCGCCGGCTTGCGGCGGCACCGCCGCGCGATGCGGAAGATTATACCAAATCTCCGCGGCGGCCTCACCATCGAAACCGGGGAACCGGAAATTGCAGGGGCGCATCTGTGTTTTTCACCCATGCGATTTGAGATTGGAAACAACCGGAACAACTGGAAAAAACAAC
>CACYEO010000008.1 GCA_902773475.1 uncultured bacterium
GACTACTTCTATATCCGCATTACGGAAAACGAAGAGCCTGACGACGGCGACGGGTTCGACATCAATCCCGCCTGGTTCCTTGAACATGGCGGGATTGAGAATCCCGATTTGACGGTAGCGGCTGTCAAGTCGATCGCTCCGAACGGGATGTCGTATCTGGCCTCGTATCTCATGGGATACGAGCCGCTCGACCCCGATTCGAACTTCAAACTTACAGGGGCGTCCGGTGACGACCGTGGCGCGTTCAAGGTGGCGGCGACGTTCAACATTCCCGGCCATTTGCCTAAAAACGAAGGCACGTACACGAACAAGGTGGAAGCCGTTCTGCTTGGTTCGGACGACGGTGTGACATTCTCGCGTGTCACAAACGTTGATCCTGTAGCTGTAGACCTGACGCCTGGCGGTGGGGAAAAGGTTGCGGAGTTCTCGTTTACGCCGGCTCTAAATGACCGGGAAATGCGTTTTTTCGCATAGGGGTCAATCTGTCTGTCGTGCCTAAAGCGGCGGCAGATTGACCCGGAGAGAAAAAGGGTTTGAGTGTTTGTGTTCTTTTTTAGACAGAATTTACAGAATTTACAGAATTGATTGCAGGGTTTGAGTGTTTGGGTTTTTGGGTGTTTGAGTCGGTTGGCAGGGTGCCAGAGGGATGTGGCAAGGGCGCCCTCGCCCTTGCTGCAAGGCCGGGGCGGCCTTGCCACATCTTGCGCCCCGCAGCACCTCTAACCGCTAACTGCCATCCGCCGTTCTACGGGAGCGGCCAGTATCCGGGGAGATCCCGGAGATTTTGCGCGGGCGCGGGACGGACCGGGGGCGGCGTGTGCGTGGGTGAAAGCAGATACGCGCAGACTGCCGCCGCTGGGGCGATGGTTTCGTGCACGGTGTATTCGCTCGCCGCGACCGTCTTGCTTTCAAGGTTCCCCCATCTGCGCCATACCGGGCATTTGGCCGCGAAATCCCTGTCGCCTCCGTAGACTTTTTCGACCGCTTTCGCCGGAGTCGCGTATGTCCAGCGGTAAGGCGTTATTCCCGGGACGTATTCCGCGATGCCGTCCACGTACGAAGGCAGGTCGAGAAAGGCCACCGGGTATTTTTTGCCCAATCCGCTGGTCATGGCCATGCCGCACGGGTTGCATCCGTTGTGGAAATTGAATGCCGCCCATGCGGCGTCGAGATAGCGTTTGTCCCCTGTCAGGCGGTGCGCCATCGCGAGCGTCTTCGCGCGGCGCAGCGGGTGGCACTGCCCCCATCCCATCGCATGGCTCCATCCCTTGCCGGGAAACCACCACGGGCAGCGGTACGCGTATGCGCCTTCGGACTGCGCCAGCATGTCGGCGGAGATGTTCGCGAACTTGCGCCGCCATTCGTCTATCACGGTCTGCGCGGCCGGGGGGATCCCGCCGAGCGCGATTTCGCCTGCGAATGTCCATGCGTCCCAGTTCCATGAATTCTTGCGGGCCTCGTCGCGCAGCTCCCTGCGCATGATGTAGAGCCTGTCGATGTACCGTCTGTCCTTCGTGAGCGCGTAGAGGTTGATTGCGGCCTTCACGAGATGCCTGACCGGAAGCTGGCGGGGTTCTTCCCAGTCGATCGTGAATTTGTCGCTGCCGATCCATTTTTTCTTTTTCTCCACGAAGAATGTTTCGTGCGAAGGAGGAGTGCGCACGGCGAAATCCCACGCCTTTTTCGCGGATTCGAGGTATTTGGCGGCGAATTCCGGACGGCAGCGCGCAAGTAGCGAAGCGTGCGCGGCGTACGCGAGCGTGGACGAGCGCGTGGGGCGCGACACGGCGTAGCGCATCGTGTCGCGCGCGGCGTCGCTTCCCGGGCCGGGATGCCCCGTGGTCTCGATCCATGTTCCGGCGCCGCCGTCCGCGCGCTGGCACTGCAGGATGTGGCGCAGGCCCCATTCTGCCTCGTCGAGGATGTCTGGGATGCCGTTCGCGTTTTCCGGGATGGCGAGCTGTCCGTCGCTGAATTTCTCCGGATCCATGAGGTACGCCGCGCACAGGTCGTTCACTATGCCGAGGTGCGCGGGGCGCCTGTCGTAGTCTGCGGCGTCGTGCCAGCCTCCCGAGACCTCGATTTCCCCGGCCTTGCCCCACTGGGTGTTCTGCTCTATGATGTCGAACCACCTGACGCCTTTCGGGATTCTGCCTTCCTCCGGCGGGAAAGTCCCGCGCGTCACGCTGCGGTGGCAGGCGCCGGCGGTCCAATGGGTGTACGGTTCCGTCTTTTCAATTCCGCAGCGTTTCTGGTAGAGTCCGCCCATGTGGACGCGGAAGGCGTCCTCCGCCGCGCCGCGCCAGATCCTGAAATCCATGCTGCGTCCCACGCCGTCGACGCGCACGTGGTAGACGCCTTCGTTTGTCACGCAGGAAAAATCCATCTCGTACGTGCATTCGCCGGTGTATGGAACGCCGTCCTTCGACGGCGCGTCGTCCACCCTGTGGAGCGGCGGCTCCGGCGCGGCGTAGACGGTTTTGCCCGTTTGCGAGTCGACCACTTTCCACGCGCCCGGCGCGCCGTGCGGCTTCCATGCGCCGAAGCGCGGACCGAGCCACGCGCCCATGTAGGCGTACTTGGGCGCATCAGGCATGTAGCCGACCTGGTCGACCTTGAAAACCGGACTCGGCGCGCCGGGATCGTATCCGGGGAAAGGCGTGTCCGAAATCCTGAACACGCTGTATATGACGCGCGGAGCGGGATCCTTCGTGTCGAGCGGGTCGACCAGCCCGTTCGACAGCGGCCACCAGCCGGGTTCGCCGGCGAGCGCGCGTCCTTCGGCTCCGTCGTCGGTCTGGTACAGCATCGTGTGCGGATCGAGGTATCCGGTGCGCGAGGCGGCGCGCGCGCCGGGCGCGGAGGACGCCGCGCAGAGCGCGAAGAAGCAAAAGACGGCGGCGGGGGATCGGCGTATTCTATGCATGGGCGGCGACGCTTCCGTTTTTTGCGCCCGCGGCTTCCGCGGCGGACTTGCGCAGCGAGCGCGAGTTCGCGTCGAGCCAGTCCACGAGCGCGAAGAACGACATCATGACTACAAGGTTCATCTGCTGGCGCAGGACCCATTCGAGGGTGCTCTGCATGTAGCAGGCGAGCATTCCTCCGGCCAGTCCCGCGGGAATCCAGCAGTATTCCGTCCCCGCGAGCCTCCACACCAGGCGCACGCACGAAAACAGATACCAGAAGAACCACAGGCACATCGCGACGAGCGCGGGAATGCCGCATTCCGCCCCCACAAGCAGGTAGACGGTTTCGACGATGCCGTCCTGGAAGTCGTCGCCGCGGTTCTGGCTTCTCCCGGCGAGTTCGGCGTAGCCGTACGGGGGATTTATCTTTATGCCCCAGTTGTTCATGCCTATGCCGCGCCACGGCTCGTCGCGCATCATTTCGACGGCGCAGCGGGCGAGCTCCACGCGCGTGCCGCCGGAGGATTCCGGCGCGTTTTCGAAGCGGTCGATTATGCGCGGCAGCATGGCGGCGAGGCCGAGCAGTCCCGCGACGCCGAGCGGGACAGCGCGCGAAAAGACGCGCCCGAAGTGCACGGGCGCGGCCTTGAGCCCGGCGAGCAGGAATACGACGCCGTACGCGAGCGGCATGAGCGCGATCGCGCCGCGCGAATAGCTGCGCACCGCGCACGCGGCCGCGCAGACGAACGCGGCCGCGTGCAGCATGTTGCCGCGCCGGCCCCGGCACAGATACGAGGAAAGGAACATGCAGCCGTACATGTGCATGGCCATGACCATGCTGTTCTGGTGCGGGAAGGAGCCGTGCGGCTGGTACACGCCGGAGACGTGCGCCTTGACGATCAGGAAGAAGTTCCATATCGTGAACCAGGCGAAGGCGTCCACGAGCGCCTTTGCGCCGTCCGCCGCGTCGAGCCACGACCGTATCGCGAGGTAGAACAGGTACACCATGATCATCTTCCACGTCTCGAGCCAGCAGTAGAGCGTGTTTTCGGCGGAAGACCACGAAGGAAGGCACAGCAGGAAATACAGCAGGAACAGCTTGGCGCCCGGCGACGGCGCCAGCCCTGCGAAGCGCCCGCGCAGCGCGCAAGCGCCGAGGATCGCCGCGGCGAGCAGGTACGCCACGCTCACCTCCATGCCGCGCGAAGAACCGCGGTAGTCTTCGAAAGAGAAGAAGTTGATGGCCGTGGACTGCCAGAGCGCGAGCGCCGCAACCGCGCCCCACACCGCGAACTTCATCCATTTCCTGTCAAGCTGCAGGATGAAGGCGAGCGGCGCGGTCCCGAGGAGTGCGACGAAGAAAACCGCGTATTTCATGCGTCAGTTGCTCAAGAGTATCGAATTGCGCGAAGTGAGCAGTCCGAAGAGCTGCACCGTCGGCAGGAGTTTGCGCACGAACACGTTGTACTCCGAAATGCTGTCTTTCGGCACGTACACGATGTCGCCCGACTTCAGCGGCACGTTTCTGCATTTTCCCGCGAGGATGCCGTCCACGTCCACTTTGTACATCTTCGGGTTCGCGAGGCCGTCGCGTATCACTATCACGCTGTGCCAGTGGGAGTCTATCATCCAGCCTGCGGTGGTCAGCGTCTCTATCAGCCCCATGCCCGGCTCGTAGAGACGCCTGTGCGGATTGCGGACCTCGCCGCATATCGTGACGGAGGATTCCATGCGCTGCGCGATGTGTATGTAGTCGCCTTTCTTTATGCGGATGTTGTGCAGCGGGTCTCCCTGCTCGATCGCCTTGTGGAAATCCACCGGCAGGAATTCCCCGTTGCGCATTATCAGCGAATTGTCGAGATCGGCGATGTCCACCTCGACGCCGTTGAACAGGCGGTTTCCGCTGGCCCCGGCGAGCGCGTATATGTCCGCGAGGCGCGTTCCGTTCGCGATTTCGTAGACTCCGGGCTTCGCGCACGCGCCCGCGATGGTGGCCGTTTCGCTGTGGACTTCTATTATCGTCACGCTGACCACGGGATTCTTTATGTACGGCTCCAGCCCCTTGCGGATAAGTTCGGAGCCTTCCGCGGCGGTGCATCCGCCGAGCTTCACCTGCCCGGCGAAGGCGATGCCTATGGTGCCGTCCGGCCCTATGCTCGTCTTCACGTTCACGTCGTCATGGCCGTACACGCGCACTTCCACCTTGTCCCCGGCGTTCAGCCGGTACACGGGCTCCTCTTCGTCGCGGAGCTGTTCGAGGCGCCGTATCTGGTTGGTGCGCGCGACTTCGTCGCGCCCGCTTTCGTCGAGGACCGCGCTGTCGTCGGACGTGTTGTTCATCTCGAAGACGGAATCGTAGTTGTACATCATGCGGTCCGGATAGCATCCGGCGCAGGCGAGCGCCAGGGCTGTAGCGGCGGCGGAAAGGAATTTCATGCTTTTTCCTCCAGTTCGCGGCGCACGACCTTGGCGGGCGCTCCGGTCACGAGAGATATCGCGTTGCCGCCGTCTCCCACGTGCCGGCGCATGTAGTTGAAGACTCTGCGCGGAGTCGTGTCGTAGCCGACTTCGAGGAGCAACGCGTCGCTTATCCCCTGGAGCTGGTCGATGAACGTGCCGCCGGTGCGTATGCCGCCTTCCATGCGGATGAACACCGTTTCGTGCGTTTCGCGCAGTGTCGCGATGTCGGCCTGCAGGATCTGGAGCTCGGACGGCGAAAGCGCGAAGCGGTTTGCGGCGGGGAACCATCCGTGCGACCCTTTGCGCGAAACGCCTATCATCTGCTCCGAGTCTTCCGGCGGGGTGAAAGACCTGCCGGAGACGATGTCGAGCGTGAACATGCTCACGCCGGACATCGAAGCGGTGAAGTCTATCGCGCCGGAGAATTCCTCCGGCGGCTCCGCGCCGGGCAGCCGGCATATAAGCACGGAGCCGGAGTGCGCGCGCGACAGGAATATCTTCAGCGCCACGACGCCCGTGACTTCGTGCAGATCCGCATCCGGCATCTGGCCCTTTGCAGGCAGCGACCCCACGAAGCCCAGCTCCGGGTACGCGGCGACTTCGCGTCCGCCGCGCACTTTGCCGAACATGAACTCGAAAAACAGTATCGCGACGGCGGCGAATCCGGTGAAGAACAGGCTGCCGCCGGCGGAAATCGCGATCTGCTTCGCGCCGAAGGGCCCGTTGTCGCCCGCGCCGCCGGCGCGGTCTATCTGGCGCAGGTCGTTGCGCACGGAGCTTTGCATGTAGGAGATGTCCTCTATTTCGCGGTCGAGGTCGCGGATTGCCGAAGAAACGCCCGCCCGCCTGGTCTGGAGTTTTTCGTATTCGGGTATCAGCATTGCGAGCTGCGCGGCTTCCTTCGCCTTGTCGTTTATCTCCTGCTCCAAGGCGCGCCGCTTTTCCGCGAGCGCCTCGATGCGCGTTATGCAGTCCGCGAGCGCGGCGGCGTCCTTCTCGATCTGGTCGATGTTTTCGATGGACACTTCGCCCACGCCCTTGGATTTCAGGAACTCGCGCAGTTCATCCGACTTCTCGGCGCGCTCCGCGAGTTTGCCGGCGACCTTGGGGTTCAGATCGGTGTATTTTTCGCGCAGGGTCGAAATCTCGTTGTCGACGGCGGCTATGGATTCCATGCGCTTGCGTATGGCCTGCGCGTTTGCCGCGATGGCGGCTCCGGCGCCGCCTGTGGATTTCTCCATTTTGCGGCGCTTCACTTCCTCGTTTTTGATGTCGACGCCGAGGGACGAATCGTTGCGCCGCAGGTCGGAAAGAAGCGTGTTGGCCGCGAGCAGGGCCTCCTGCGGGGAGAGGATTCCGGTGCGCGTCTTCAAGGTGGAGGCTTCGGCCTCGATTTCCGAAAGTTCGTCCACGAGCGCCGCACGGCTGGCCAGGACCGCCTCGCGCGTGCGGTCCAGTTCTCTGGTGCGGTCGTCCACGTATGCGTCGATCAGCGTTTCCGCGTAGGCGTTTGCCTTCAGCACGGCGCCTTTCCAGCTTTGCGAAGCGGCTTTGAGCGTGAAAATGTTCGTAGGCTTCTTTTCCTGCTTGATTTCCATGTCCGCCGCAAGGCACTCGCGTTCCTTCTGCGGCATGTCCACTTTGTCGCCCACGAGACGCTTGAACCTGGCGCTCTTGAGTATCGCCATCAGCTGCCAGTCGCTGACATTCGACACGCGTTCGTGCTTTTTGGGGCTGTACAGAAGCCGTGTCTGCGCCTCGTAGCGTTTTACGCTTTTCGACGCTTTGGCGGCGGAAAACGCGCCGAGACCGGCCATGGACGCGAGAAACAGAAGCGCAAGAGGCAGACTCCATTTTGCGAGAATGCAGGTCGCGACCTTCCTCAGCGAGGAAAGGCGGCGCATGCGCGCTTTTTCTTTTTCTTCTTCAGAAAGTTCTTTGTTTTTGTCTTGCATATTTGGCGCGCGTATTTAACCAAAAACCCCGGCGGAAATCAACTCTCGGCGGCGGGAATCCGGAAGGATTCCGCGGTTCTGGAAACCTAGAAATCTAGAAGTCTAGAAATCTAGAAGTCTAGGAATCTGAACCCCTTGAAAACCCCGGCGCGAAAAAAATTTTAAAATTTTTCAAATTCCCCCTTGCACCGCCCGAATGGTTTTGCTACACTTTGCCCCCGCGTCA
>CACYEO010000009.1 GCA_902773475.1 uncultured bacterium
AACGACGCCATCTTCGCCGGCGAACTCTCCGGCCACTACTACTTCAAGGCGAACTTCACGGCGGAGTCTTCCTCCATGGCCGTCTTCGCGCTTGCGAACATCGTTTCGCGCGCGGGCAAGCCGCTTTCGGAACTCGTCGCGCCGCTGCGCAAGTATTCGCAGTCGGGCGAAATCAACACCAAGGTCGCGGGTGACCCGGCGGACGTCCTGCGCCGCGTGAAGGCGACGTTCGAAGGCAAGGCGGACCGCGTGTTCGAACTCGACGGCGTGTCCGTGGAGTTCAAGGACTGGTGGTGCAACGTGCGCATGTCCAACACGGAGCCGCTCGTGCGTCTCAACCTCGAAGCAGACACGCGCGAACTCATGGAAGACCGTCGCGACGAACTTCTCGCGCTCATCCGCGCGTAAGGCCGCAATGATCGAAAGCGCGTCTTTCACCGCAGACTCCGCAGGACGGCTCGATCTGGCCGTCCTGCGCGCTTTCCCGTCCGTTTCGCGCCGGATCGTGCGCGAAGCGCCGCCCGGTTCGATTCTCGTGGACGGACGTCCCGCGGGCAAGGGCATGAAACTGCGCGGCGGGGAGAAGGTCGAAATCGTCTCGCTCCCGGAGACATGCGATACGCGCATAGAGCCGGACCGTTCCGTCCCGCTCCCGGAGACCGTCTACGAAGACGACGCGCTCCTCGCGTTCAACAAGCCCGCCGGAATGCCGGTGCAGCCGGTGAGGCGCGGCGAGACGGGCACGCTGATGAATGCCGTCGCCGCGCGCTGGCCGGAAACGGCGGAGGTCGGCGACGACCCGCTCACCGGCGGCGCGGTGCACAGGATAGACATCGACACTTCCGGACTCGTGATCGTGGCGCGCACGCAGAAGGCGTGGGAGAATCTGCGCGCCGCTTTCAAGGCGCACGAGGTGGAGAAGACGTATCTCGCTCTCGTGGAAGGTTCGATAGCGGTCGGCGGCAGGATCGAGGGCGATCTCGCGGGAGTGCGCGGCGCGGACAGGAGGAAAATGTGCGATGCGCGCCGCTATCCGGACGAGAAGCATCCGATGCACGCCGTCACGGAGTACCGTCCGGTCGGGCTGCGCCCGCACGGGCGGCTCGAACGGACGCTTCTGGAAGTGAAGATCCGCACCGGCGTCACGCATCAGATCCGCTGCCAGCTCGCGATGGCCGGAATGCACATTTTGAACGACACGCTCTACGGGGCGTTCCCCGAGCCTGGCATGACCGGCCACGCGCTCCACGCGCTTTCCGCGGAATTCAACCATCCCGTCTCCGGCGGTCGCATGCTGCTCCGCGCCGAATGCCCCTGGGCCTGAACGCTTCTGCGCTTTCCCGGGAAAAAGGGCGTATCCGCACCAAAACGGGGTGTTTTGATATACTGCGAACCAAGAGAAAAACGGAAGACCAAAAGAAAAAAAGAAGCGGAATCGAGGGTTGTCTCCCATGAGTTACGAGTCGGTCGATAAACTGCAGAAACTGTTGGCCGAGGATGTTTTTTCCTACACCTCCGACAGGAAGAAAGCCGCCGGCAGGGCGCTTGGCACTTTCCTTGAGATCATTACTTACTACCTTATCAAAGCGTGGCGGCTTGAATGCTTCGCGGCGATAGAAAAGCCTTTGCCCGAATTCGCCAATGCCGAAATCACCCACAATGTGGAATTCACCCTTCATGGCAGCAAACGCATCTGCGACAGGAAGTATGCAGTTGAAGATTTCCCTGTCAGCGGAACGGCCATCCTGCGTGCCTTGAAATTTCCGAAGGGAGACGGTTCCCGGAAATCGGCGATGCTTGTTGACAAGAATAATGTTGTCCGGAACGCTTGCACTATTCTTTCCTCTGAATCGGCCTTTGTCAATGCATACATGAATTCTTTGCAATGCCGGTATAGCGTTTGTCGCTTGCATTCGCATCCGTTTGCAATGTTTGAATGCAAGCGCGTCGGCGTGGAAGAGGGGGCGGGGAAAGGGCCGCAGACAATTGAAAAAGCGAAACAGGGGTCTTACGTTGCAAGAACGGTTTCGGCTCTTCAGCGAATCAGGAAGGCAGACGGCTCTTTGGCGGGATTCCTGCAGAAGTCAGATACCGACTTCATCGTATCGGATTATTATGCGTTGCTTTCCCGGGTCATCAACTCGGACGACGGGAATCTCCTTCGGAATTTCATATTGACTGTTGGCATTGTCAGCAACCATGGCAACTGGTTTACTTCGGATAATCCGAACAAGGAGCTTAAGGTTCTGGCTCAATCCTACGATTGGCTTTTGTTCCTTACGGACAGGGGCATTTCAGAATTCATCACCGACCTGTTGGTCGATCCCGTTCCGGAATACGCCGCAGTCAAGGCGGCTTTCCGCAAAAGCTATTCAGCGGAAAAGAAGGGGAATGTCTTTACGAAGGTCAAGATGGAATATGGGAGCGATGCGGCGCTTTGCGCCTACTTTTCGAAGAATCTGAAGAGGATCGAAGGTTGGTTCAATGTCATCTCGCCCAGGGGAACGTCCATCAAAGGAATGAAGCGCGATCTTTCCGTGCTTGCAGGCAAGGATTGGGAGAGTGTCTATGGATCTCTTTGATGCAGTGGCCGGTTCCGGCAGGGCGTCAACCGATTTCGCGGGACGCAGCGTCCATTCGCAGTCGCATCACTGGTGTACGCCTCCGCAATATGTGGCGGCGGTGAAGCGGGTCTTTGGCGGTGAAATTGGACTCGACCCCTGCTCCAACCGCGAATCCGTCGTGAAGGCGAAGTGCGAGTTCATGCTTCCGGAAACCGATGGTCTTGCCGAGGAGTGGAATTTCCCGTCGATTTACGTCAATCCGCCCTACGGTGCGGATCGCGCGCGGAGAACGACAATCCGCGACTGGTTCGCCAAATGCGTTGCTTCGCGAACGGAGTATGGATCTCAAGTCATCGCGCTCGTTCCTGTCGCGACAAATACATCGCACTGGAAGCAATACGTTTTCGGTGCGGCGGATGCAGTCTGCTTCTTGTACGACACGCGTCTGCGTTTCCTTGTGAACGGGAACACGGACAACAAGGGGGCTCCAATGGCTTGTGCCATGATTTACTGGGGCGACGGCTTCACGGCATTTGAATCCGTGTTCAGTGCTTTTGGGGCTGTTGTCAGTCTTGAGTCGCTGAAGAAATCCAGCCAGAATGCCAGACAACGGCAGAAGGCGAAGGAAATGTTCCTGTTTGATTTCAACAGTCTGAAGTTGCGAAGTCGGAAATCGGCATCCGGCGAGCGTGTGGCGAGTGCGTACTGAGCGAAGCCGTCGGGAGGCAGGTGCCGGCGGCGCTGCGGCGAAGGCCTGCAGGTTCGACCGCGCGGGGGTTGGCCGACAAGGTAAATGCCCATAGTTTGCAGGCATTTACCTTGGGGTGGGCATTTACCTTTACCGATTTGACATTTAGTTCTTCCGAATTTGTCAAAGTGATTGTCTTTCCGTGATGTTTGCGGCGGTTGTGCGCGTCGTCCAAGCGCGTTGCATTGCCCGTGTCTGACGCAATATCTCCCGCGTATCGCGTCTCGCGTCTCATGTCCGGAAGGCAGGGTTGCGCGTTCCGCGCGACCGCGGTTTTCAAGAGGCAATCCGCGTTTCGCAGGGATTTATTGCTGCATTGGAAAGAATAATTGCCCGACCCCAGACCGTCTGGAAACGGGGGCATCTGTGTTTTTCACCCATGCGGTTTGAGATTGGAAACAACCGGAAAAACTGGAAAAAACAACTTTTAGAGAGGTGCGCGAACTGCGAAGAGTATCCACCGGCCTAATGTCGCTGCCGAAGGCAGTCGCCAGAGCGGTGTCGCAAGGCCCCGCGAGCGTACGCCAAAGGAAAGTTGTTTCAAACAGTTGTTTCCCATAATCAAAAAGCCAGACGGTGAATTGCGCAGATGCGCCCGAAA
>CACYEO010000010.1 GCA_902773475.1 uncultured bacterium
GGGCGCCCTTGCCACATCTCTCTTGCGGAACCCTGCAAACTCAAACCCTTGTAAATGTTGTTTTTTCCAGTTGTTCCGGTTGTTTCCAATCTCAAACCGCATGGGTGAAAAACACAGATGAGCCCTTGTCCGCCTTTTCAGAATGTTCCGCACAAGATTCTCATTTTGGACAGTTCAAGCAACCGCCGGCAGCGTGATGGATGATTTTTGATGCGCGGATGTGTTTCAGCAGCGCAGCGGCCGGCAACTCGGCGTCCTGTCCAAATGGCCGCGGTGCGCCATGTGCGCTCCTTGGACACTTCAAGGTCTGGCCATCAGCCGCGCCAGGTTCCTTTTTTGTGCGTAGGCCGTATTGTCCGGGCGGCGGCGGTCAGGGAGTTTTGCGAAGCGGAAAAGGCTTTAGAAGTTTAGGCGAAACGAGGCGGATTTCATCGCTCTTCCTTGCGCCCGGCACCGTGAAGATCCGCGTTTCGCCGGGGAGGATTCCCTTGATCGTCCCTTTTGCGCGCCGCGAGCCGGCGGAGATCGTTCCTTCGTGGTAGAACGGCGCGATGCCGCGATTTGCAACCTCCACCGCAAGCGCGCCGCCCGTCTGCCGGACCCGTCCAAGTTCAAGCCTGTGGCCGCATTCGCGCGACGCTTCGCGGAAGCGGGCGGGCGTGGCGTATGCGCCGCCCGGCGCGTCGTTCGCGATCATGAAAGAGATGCGGTATTTCGCGGCCGCGTCTTTCCATTTCACGCCGTGGATTCCGCGCGGCGAAAGAAAATCCTTCTGGTCCGACCGTTTGAAATAGCTTATCTCTCCCCCGTGCGGGGATTTTTTCCAGTGATCCGGGCCGAACGCGCGCCAGTTCTTTTCGTTCCATCCGCCCTTTCCGCCGGCGGTATCGTGGCTTTCGCACATGAAACTGTCGTCGAACAGTCCGAAAGCCATTCCTTTGCGGGCGAGATCCGCAGCCGGCGAGACGCCTTTCTTGTCGCGCATTGCAGAATCTATCGAGACCATCCACGGCGTGAGCTTGAACGACTTTTCCATAAGCGCGAAAAAGCGCTTCTGGAATTCCGCCGACGGAAAATTTTTCCCGGGGCGGATTTTCGTGCCGCTCGTGTGGTATTCCGCCCAATGTCCGAAGCCCGTTTCGAGAAACGCGAGCCGGGGGTCGGCATCGTATCTGCGGGCGAGTTCTGCGTAGAACGCGAGCGTGAAGTCTTCAAGCGCCTTGCACGACCAGTCGGGATACCATGTGGGGCCGTCGCCGCCGGGGTCCGGGGCGAATGTTTCTTTGTAGTCGCGGCGCTTTTTGATGAAGCCGGGCACGGCAGTCGCCCCTTTGACGCCGCCGAGTTTCTCCCCGGGATACGCGTAGCGGAATCTTATGACCGTCTGATGTCCGCGGCTTGCGATGTCCGCAAGAAGGGCGTCGAACTTGCGCCAGTCGTATTTGACGGCGCCGCCGGGGAGCTGCGCCACTGCCGCGTCGCACGGCAGGAAGTAGGAAAATTCAAGCGAGACCGCATCCGAAAGCTCCGGGTGCGATTTGGCGCAGTCCGGCCAAAGGACGAGTCCCTTCAAGGGCTCGGGCGGATCTGCGCGGACAGCCGCCGCAAGCAGGACGGAGGCGATCTGCGCCAACAGTGCAGCGCAAGGTTTCATGAAGCGGAATCCTTTGCGCCGGGCCGGGTTTGCGCGTCCGTCCCGGCAGGCGGACCGGCGTTGTACCATTCTTCCAGCTTTGCGTTGAATTCGCGGCGCGGGAGCTTCGCCCAGGCGCGGACGCGGTCCGTGAGGTCTTCGACATGCATCGAAACGCGGCGGCGCGGGACGAACGGCGACCACAGAAACCAGAGGAGCACGCTTTTGAGAAGCGTCGGGACGAAAGGCGGGGAGCTGTCGCGTCCGGCGCGCGACCAGACCGAACCCCACAGCCCGCGCGTACGCACGCCGACTACGCGGACGTTCTGCGGCAGATCGCCGCAGATTTCCCATGCAAGCCTGCGTGTGCCTATTTCATCGCGGTCGTGTTCCGTCTGGATGTGGCCGGATGGATAGAAAATGACGTTGTCTCCGTTTTCGAGGGTGGATTTCACAATGCCGCAAAGTCCGCGCGCGATTTCCGCCCCTTTCGCCGAGCGGTGTTTGCGGAGATCCGGAACCGCGACGGCGCCGAGCGTTTTCAGAACGCGCGGCGCGACGATTCCCGCGCTGAAGAAACGCTCGTCCACGAGCGGGCGCAGCGGAGTTTTCCAGAATACGAGGCTTACAAGCATCGGATCGACCATCGCCGGGTGGTTCGGCAGGACGAGACAGGCGGTCTGGCTGCGATCGCTGCCGCGGCATGAGACATGAGACGTTGGACGCGAGCGTTCATTGCGTTTCGCGTCTCGCGTCTCGCGTCCCGAAACATTTTCCAATCCGTCGATCTCGACGCGGTAGCGGCGGGCGAAAATCCAGCGTCCGGAAAAGAGCAGGACGGAACGGTGGCAGAATGCGAAAAGGAGCGGGACGGCGAAAAACGCGGCGGCGAGGACGGCAAGAAAAGCCTTCGGCCCGAAAGCCCAGCTCGCGAGCGCGTAGCAGGCGCTTGCAGCGAGCATGAACAGGAACGACACCTGGTTGAAGTAGGCGAGGATCGTATTGAGTTTCGGTCCCTTCACGATTTTCTGGATTCCGGCGTCCAGGGGAAGCTTGAAAAATCCGAGGTCGAGGGCGAGAAGCCCCAGGACGGCGCCGAACGCCGCCGGCGGGAGCGGCGCGAAGTACAGCACTGCGAGAAGCGCGGCGGCGATCCATCCGGTGAGGATTGTCGCGCCCATGAGGAAGCGCCGCCTGTCGACGAATCCGGCGGCGATCTGCCCGGCCACGATGCCGGCGGCCGCGCCGCACAGCAGCGCGCCCGTGCCGGTGGCGGAGAGGCCGAGGCCTTCTTCCGATTTTCCGTAGACCAAAAGCCCCATCTGGAGCATAGCCGCCGCCCACCAGAATACGGACAGCGTGAAAACGGCGGCGTTGAGACCGTCGTAGCGTTTGGCCATGCGGAAGGCGCGGCGCATGTAGCGGACGGGATTCACGGCGTGGAACGCGCGGCCCGGTTCTTCGTGCGCGCGGACGAAGAGGCACGCCGCGATTCCGCACGCCGCGAAAAGCGCGAGCGCGAAGTACGGAACGTGCCAGTCCGGACGGACTAGTTCCGGGTCGGCCGCCGCCGCGCCCGCGACGGTGCCGAGAAGGACGCCGAGGAACGACACGCCCTCCATGCCGCCCATGCCGGTGGATATCCTCCCCTCGCCGCCGATGTCGCGCACAAGAGCGTATTTGGCCGGGGAGTACAGGGAGCTTTGAAGCCCCATCAGCAGCACCGCGCCGAAGACTATCCAGGGCGAGCGGAGCGCGAATCCCGCAATCGCGACGGCGACGATCGGCAGTTCCGCGAATTTCGCCCAGCGCAGAATGCGGCATTTGGGCCAGACCGCGGCCAGCCGGTCGGCGAGTGGCGAACAGAAGATGTAAGGAAGCACGAGGGCGCCAGCCGCGGCGCCAGACGCCACGGCTCTGACCGGACCGTCTGGCAGCCATCCGATAACGGTGAGGGCGGCGAGCGTTTTCAGGAAATTGTCGTTCAGCGTCCCGAAAAAGTTTGTCGCGTAGAGCGGGATGAAAGATCCGGGGCGGTTTTCCGCCTCGGGGCCGGCGGATCCGCCGCCGGGACGTGGAATGGAAGATTTCATGGGACGGGTTTGGCGGATTGCTGCGGGGGGCATGTCTTGGAGTTGCGCCGGATTATGAAAAAGGCGACAGCGATCCAGACCGCGAGCGCGGCTGCGGACACGGTGAAGACCGGAAGCCAGCCGACCGTGAAAACGAGCGCGAAAGCGAGCGCGACCCAGAGGTTCATCACAGGTTCGTGCAGAAGCTGCTTTCCGGCGAATGCAGCGGCCGCCGCGGTCTTGCCGTCGGGGTCGACAGTCCGCAGAAGGAGAAGCCCCGTGGCGGTTACGCCGGTGGCCTGACCGAATTCCGCGATTCCGCGTTCGAACCACGCATCGCGGAAAAGCCGCGGCGAGAACCACACGACCGCGCCGGCGGTCCATGCAAGCCCGGCCGTAGCCATGACGGCAAGGGGCTTCCAGTTGGCAAGCACCACGGAAATCTGTATCGTCGCGACTGCGGAAACCGCGAGGTAGTCGAGCGAAGCGCCGGATATGCGCGTCATCTGGTCGCGGTCTACGAGCAGGTCGATTTTGGCGGTTTTTGCGATTTTCCGGACGATCGCCCCGCCGAGCATGCAGAGCGGGAACATGGGGAACCCCGTGAAAAGTTTTATTTCGGCATCGGGGAAAAGCGCCGCTTCCGCCGCTTTGCAGCCTTGCAGAATCCCGAACCCCGCGAGAACTGCCAGACCGACTATCGCGACATGCCATGCAAGCGAATCGACGGAGTCGGCCTGCACCGTCTGGAGCCCGGCGGCCGGACGGGAATCCCTGGGGTGTATGCCGCGCCGTTCCGTGGCCGTGCGTTTCGAGAACGGGCGCACCGACTTTATGAAGCCCTTTGAATACGCCCAATTGACGAGACACATCCCGACGGCTATGCCCGAGACCATGCCTACCGTGGCGATGGTGTAGCCGAGGGCGATGCCGTCTTCCCACGCGTGCGCGCGGAACGCTTCCGTCATGCCGCCTACGGTGCCGTGGCCGCCTTCGAAACCGAGTTCCAGCAGGTTGCCGAACGCTTCAGGCACTCCGAACGCCGGGGCGAGCAGAAAGCCGGCCAGGCCGATGCCGACCGCGTACTGGCCCCATACGACGATCTGCGCCAGAGTCAGCTGCGGAAGAACGGACGAGACGATGTTTTTCGCCTTCGGGACGCCGCCGAGGAAAAGAGTGGCGAATATCACATTGATGAGGAATCCCGGCATGGAGCGCATTTCGTCGATCGCGCCATCGGGCAGCATGTCGCCGAACATGGAAAGAAGGACTATCCCGAGCATTCCGCCGACAATGGACGACGGCAGGTAGAGCCGCTGGAAAAGCGGGATATTGACGCGCAGCATCTTGCCTGCCACAAGAAGCGCGGACGTCAGCACGAATATGACCACTGCATTCATTCTATCGTGTTCCGATCGTGTCGGGCCGCAGCCGCGGTTCGCGGAGTTTCGCGGCGGCTTTGGCCTCGAGGTTGAAAAGCGAAGAGATTTTCCGGTCGGCGGATTTTCCCTTTATGTCGCCCGCGAAAACGGGCGAGCGCGAGTTGTCGCGGTAGAAGAACGCGCGCCCGTTTTTCGTTTCGAGCCGCATTATCCCGTCGCGCGAACATAGAATGCGGAGCTCCGCCACGCGCAAAAGCCGCACTGCGGACTGCGGAAGCGGCCCGAACCGGTCCGCGACGGATTTCCGCAGTCTGCGCACTTCGGCGGGCGAAGCGGCTTCGGCGAGTTTGCGGTGCAGTTCCACCCTGTGCGATTCGTCTTCCACGTACGAGTAAGGCAGGCAGACGCCGTCGGGGCTGCCGTCCACCCCGGGCGACATGTCCGCGAAATCGAGGTTCACGGACGCCTCCACCGCGTCCGGCGCCGTTTCGCCGCGCATTTCCGCAACGGTCCGCCGCAGCAGCTGGCAGTAGAGTTCGAATCCGACGGCCGCGATATGCCCGCTCTGTTCGCGGCCGAGAATGTTGCCCGCGCCCCGGATTTCAAGATCGCGCAGGGCGATTCCGAAGCCCGCGCCCAGCCCGGAGTGGCGTTTGAGCGCGTCGAGCCGTTCGCGGGCGTCGCTGTCGAGCGCGCCTTCGGCGGGGATCAGAAAAACCGCTTTGCCGCGCCGCGGGCCGCGTCCCACGCGCCCGCGCAGCTGGTACAGCTCCGCCAGGCCGAAGCGGTCCGCGCGATCCACGATAATCGTGTTCGCGCGCGGTATGTCCAGCCCGTTTTCCGCGATAGTCGTGCACAGAAGGACGTCGGAGTCTCCGTTCGAGAATTCCGCCATCCGCGCGGCGAGTTCGCGCGCGTCCATCTGTCCGTGGGCGACGGTGACGCGCGCCTCCGGGACAAGTTTGCGTATGCGCTCCAGCGTGAACGAAATGGTCTTTACGCGGTTGTAGAGGTAGTATGTCTGCCCGCCGCGCGCGAGCTCCGCGCGGATCGCGCTCTGCACCGTCGCGTCCGTGTCGCGCGCGATCGCGGTCTCCACGGGGACGCGGTCCTGCGGAGGGGTGCGCAGGAGGGAAAGGTCGCGCACCCCTGTCATGGCCAGGTGGAGCGTGCGCGGAATAGGCGTGGCGCTGAGCGTGAGGAAATCCGCCTCCACGCGCAGTTTCTTCAGGAACTCCTTGTGGGCCACGCCGAAACGCTGCTCTTCATCGATGATCACAAGGCCGAGGTCTTTGAATTTCACCCTGTGCGAGAGGAGCGCGTGGGTTCCGACCGCTATGTCGAGCGATCCGGCGGCGAGGCGTTCGAACGCGCCCTGGCGGGCGGCCGGGGACTGGGCGCGGCTGACGGCCTCCACGCGGATTGGAAGGCCGTCGAAACGGGCGGAGAATGTTTCGAAATGCTGCTGGGCGAGAACGGTGGTTGGCGCAAGGACTACGGTCTGCTTTCCGTTCAGCGCGGCTATGCAGGCCGCGCGCATGGCAACTTCGGTCTTGCCGTATCCGGCGTCTCCGCACACGAGCCTGTCCATCGGCCTGTCCGAGGCCATGTCGCGCGCCACGTCCGAAAAAGCCTTAAGCTGGTCTTCGGTCTCCGCAAACGGGAAAGACGCTTCGAAGATGTCGAAGCCCGGCGGGGAGATGTCGTACGCGAAGCCTTTGGCAAGCGACCTTCTCGCCTGGATGCCGAGAAGCGTGGACGCGAGATCCTGCACCGAACGCTGGGCGGCGGCTTTGTCCCTGAGCCAGCGTCCGCCGCCGAGTTTGTGCAGTTTTACGGTTTCGCCTTTCACGCCGACGTAGCGCGAAAGCACGTGCGCCTGGGCGGCGGGCACGTGGAGTTTCGCGCCGTCGGCGTATTCCACGGTGAAAACTTCGCAGCGTTTTCCGTCCGTTTCGATTTCGGACGATCCCAGGAACCTGCCTATGCCGTGGTCGATGTGCACGACGAGTTCGCCGGGCTGGAGGCTGTCTGCGGCGGAGAGGCGCCTTCCGGCGCGCGCGTCCGGGAGGGCTCTGCGCATGGAGCGGCGCGGAACGAGCATCCTGTCGCTTTTCGCCACCACCGCCATCGCGCCGGGCAATTCGAATCCGCCCGAAAGATCGTCAGCGCGGAACACGGCCTCTCCGCGTTTTTCCGCCGCTTCGAGATGCCTTTCGAGCGCTCCCCTGACGGAATCGAGGAGCTGCGGGTCGCGCGCTATTTCCGCGCGCGCCTCGGCAAGGCCGGGCAGCGGAACCGTCACGAGCTGCGCGGACGGAACGCCGCGCGGCGCGGGATCGCCGGTGTAAAGTTCCAGCGCGGACTGCGGCAGGTCTGCGGGGCGTACGTACGCATTGTGGTCGAACCAGACGATTGCGGCGGCCCCGGGCGGCGGAATGGACGTCACCGGCCTGCCGCGCTTCGCTCCGCAGGCGGCGGGCGGGATTGCGGCGGACTGCGTTTTGCCGGTGGAATCCTGCGTGGCCGGGTCGAAAACGCGGATGGATTCCGCTTCGTCGCCGGAGAATTCCACGCGGAAGGGTTTGTCCCCGCCGAGCGCCCATACGTCGAGTATGCCGCCGCGCACAGCGAATTCGAGCGGCGAGCATACTTCTTCGGTTCGCGAATATCCGGCGGCGGAAAGTTTTTCCGCGGCCGCCGCCGGACCGCCGTCGAAAGTTTTGCCGGTTTCGAAGCGCACCGTGCGCGCGGCGGCTTCGGCGGCGTCGGGCGCGGGATCGTCGAGCGCTATGCGGGACGCCGCCACGACCAGCGGATACGGGCGCATCGCCCATGCTTCGAGCGCGGCGGCGGTGCGTATGCGCGCGCCCGCCGCGGCCGGATCGTCTTCGAGTTCGGGGGGGAATTCCAGGACGCGCACGCCGGATTCCGCCGACAGCGCTTCGAGATCGCCGAAAAGGACGTCGGCTTCGGGCAGGCCGGGCGCGACGGCGAAAACGACGCGCGCCGGGAGCGCGGCGGCGGCCGCGATGAAGGCGGCGGCGGAGCCGCACGGGGCGGGCAGGGCGATTTCCCGCGCGCCGGATGGGATGGCGCGCGAGAACGCTCCGGCGAAAATCCCGAATTTTCCTTTTTCCATGTCGGCTCGCTTGTCCGTCTCGCGTAAGTCTTCCGCGCCGGGAGCATCGTTCCGGGCGGCGGTGGTTCGCAGGATTATACCAAAAAACGATTCCGGCGGCGCGCACCGGGATAATATGGTATAATCGTGCCATGAAAAACCGTTTGATTCCAGTCGTTTCCGTCATTGCGTCCGCCGCATTCGCGGCATTGTCCGCTTCCGCCGGAGCGGGCAAAGAAATAAAAATGCTGCCCGGCGAAAACTGGTGGGGGGTCGCGAATTTCCACGGCTCCGCCATGCCGTTCAACGCGAAGACGTCTTTGAAGATAGACATCCGCAAGGACGGGCGGGCCAACCAGTACGCCTCTTTGATGGTCTCCGACAAGGGA
>CACYEO010000011.1 GCA_902773475.1 uncultured bacterium
ACAACGAGCGCGCGCCAAAGGAAAGTTGTTTCAAACAGTTGTTTCCCATAATCAAAAAGCCAGACGGTGAATTGCGCAGATGCGCCCCGAACCCAGGCCAAGGCGCGTACCGTCTTGACTTGAACGGGATTCGCGGGTAAAATACGCCTGTTTCTCCATCAAACGAGGGTTGTTATGGCGAATGCCGACGATAAAGCGATAGAAGTGACCGGGACCGTAATCAAGGTTCTGCCTGCCACAATGTATCTCGTCCGTCTTGAAAACGGGCACGAGATTCTCGCCCACATTTCGGGCAAAATGCGCAAATTCTTCATCAAAATCGCTATCGGCGACCGCGTGACAATCGAGATTTCACCCTACGATCTCACAAAAGGGCGCATAACCTACCGCCATAAGGTGTGAAGCCGTGGCGGGACGCCATCTCCTCTCGCTGAAATCCGTCTCGCTCGCTTTCGGCGGTCCCTGCGTCCTGGAGGATGCGACGCTCAACATCTGCGCCGGGGAGCGGATCTGCGTGACCGGGCGCAACGGCGAGGGGAAATCCACGCTTCTCAAGATACTCGCCGGGAAAATCAAGCCTGACACCGGCGAAATCTTCAAGGCCCCCGGACTCAAGACGGCCTTTCTTGAACAGGACGTCCCGGCCGACAGGCCCGGCACCGCTCTGGACGCGGCGGGCCCGGGATCTGAACCTTTCCTTACGCGGCTCGGCGTGGACGCCGCACTGCCGTTTTCTTCGCTTTCGGGCGGAATGCGCCGCCGCACGCTCCTCGCCGGCGTTTTCGCGTCGCAGCCCGACCTCGTGCTCCTCGACGAGCCGACCAACCATCTCGACATCGAATCGATCGAATGGCTCGAAGCCGCGATCCGCCGCATGGCGTCCGCCGCGTTCGTTTTCGTGACGCACGACCGTTCGTTCCTGAAGAAAACCGCGGAGCGCGTGTTCGATCTCGACCGCGGGCGGCTCGCCGGCTGGAACTGCGGCTATGCGGAGTTCGTCCGCCGCAAACGCGAACTGGAGGAAGACGAAGCCGCCCTCTGGGAGCGCAAGGCCAAGAAGCTCGCCGTGGAAGAAGCCTGGATACGCCGCGGCGTGAAAGCGCGGACGGTGCGCAACCAGGGGCGCGTGGCCGCGCTTCTCAAACTCCGCGCCGAATTCGCCGCGCGCCGGAGTTCTCCCGGGCGCGCCCGCATGTCGATAGACACGGCCGATGCGAGCGGCGAGCGCGTGGTGAAAATCGAAAACGTCTCTTTTTCGTGGCCGGGTTCCGCCAGGCCCGTCGTGAGCGGGTTCACCGCCGACATCCTGCGCGGCGAACGCATCGGGGTCATAGGCCGCAACGGCGCGGGCAAGACGACGCTTCTGAATCTTCTTTGCGGAAGGATCGCCCCGTCGGGCGGCAGCGTCACGATCGGAACGCGCGTGAAACTCGCCTTTTTCGACCAGTTGCGTTCGCAGCTGGACGGAGAGGCGACCGTGGCGGAAACGGTAGCCGCCGACCGCGAAACCGTGAACGTGGGCGGAGCCGAAAAACACGTATTCGCGTATCTCGCGGACTTTCTCTTCACGCCGGAGCGGGCGCGCACTCCGGTGAAAGCGCTCTCCGGCGGCGAAAAAGCCCGTCTGCTCCTTGCGAAACTCTTTCTCGAGCCGTGCAATTTCCTTGTGATGGACGAACCCACGAACGACCTCGACGTGGAGACGCTCGAACTTCTTGAAGAGCGGCTGCAGGATTTCCGCGGCACCGTGCTTCTCGTTTCGCACGACCGCGAGTTTCTCGACAACGCCGTCACCTCCACTTTCGCCCTCGAAGGCGATGGAACGGTCGGGATATGCCCCGGCGGATACAGCGACTGGCTCGCGTACAGGAAGAAGCCTGCGGGCGGCGTGGAAAACCGCGCCGCGCCGCGCGCCGAAAAGGAAAAGCGCGACACGGGCGCGGACGCGCCTGCGGCGCGCAAAAAACTTTCTTTCAACGAAAAGCGCGAACTTGAAGCGCTGCCGGCGCGCATCGAGGCGCTTGAAAAAGAAGTCGCGGACGCGGAAGCGCGTCTTGCGGATCCGTCGATATTTTCGAAAGACCCCGCCGGCGCGTCCGCGCTCGCCGCGCAGGTGCCGGAAATGAAAGAAGATCTCGACGCGCTCGTGGAACGCTGGGCGGAACTTTCAGAGCGGGAGTAGGCGCGGGCGTCAGTCCGCCGGATGCAGGAAAGCGAATGACGAGGCGGGCGAAGACGTGCGCACGAGAACGGTTTTCGCGCGCGACGACAGTCCCGATTTCAGTTCCACCGACCGTTTGGGCACGCCGAACGCCTCTGCGAGAACCTCCACGAGTTCCGCGTTGGCCTTGCCGTCGGCCGGTGCGGAACGCAGCCGCACCGCAAGCGCGCCGTTGCGGAATCCGTCCACGCCCGGGCGCGAAGATCTGGGCGAGGCGCGGACGGCCAGTACGATGCCGTCCGGCGTCTCGCGGAAGACGCCGCCGGAGCCGCCGCCCTGCGCGTGAATGGCATTTCCGCCCATAGGACACCTCGTTGCAGATGGATTGCGCGCGGACTGCGCGCGGACGGGGCGGAGTTTATCCGCTCCCGCCGCGCGGTGTCAATGCGGCGGGCCGGGCGGAAAACGATTTTCGCGAATGCACGCTTGCCGTGCGGCGGCGAATGCGATATAATACTTGCACTATGAAATTACGCTTCGCTTTCCAGTTCCAGGCGGGAGCCGCCGCCGCGTGGCTTGCCGCGGCCGTTTGCGCGGCCGCCCCCGCGCTACGCGCGCAGGAGGCGGAAGGCGCGGAAGACCCCGCGCTCGAAGAAGACGTGAAGTTCGCGAGCGCGCTGAACAACAACTCGCTGCCCGATTTCGCCGCGACCGTAATCGCGGAGGGCCGCAAGAAATGGCCTAAAGAAGAGGCGCAGTGGAGCAGGCTCGAGGTCGAGGCGCTCGCCAACCAGGGCAAGTTCGACAAGGTGAAGCCCGTCATAGAGGCGGCGAAATCGCGCGGCCCGTCCGTCTACTGGGCGATGAACCTTTCCCTTGCGGCGGCGTACTACAGCTACGGCAGGCGCGAGGAGTGCGTAAAGATATACAAGCAGTTCTTCGACGCGATGAAAGGCAATCCGCCCGCGGACATCAGGAAATTCTACGTGAACGCGGCCTTCACGTACGCCTATCTCATAAAAGACAGGCCGAAGGAGGTGCTTGAAATATACAAGCCGCTCTACGGCCTTCTCAAAGGACTTTCGTCCGGCTCCGGCAAGGACAAATACGGATCGGAGTTCGAGACGGTCGCTTCCGCCTACGCGGAACTGCTGTTGAAGACGGCGGAGGAGAATCCGCCCGACAGCAAGATCCGCAAGGCGTGCCTCGACAGCGCAAAGCCGGTGATCAGCGAACTGCTGTGGCACACCGAGAGCCTCGTGTTCGGGCAGGCGATCGCCATGCGCGCGCACATCGCGCTTCTCGCGGCGGACTCCAAGGGCGGCGCGGGCGTGAAGCAGGCGCAGAAGATAATAGAAGAATATCTGCCGCAGCTGCGCACCATGCACGACAGGCTCAAGGCGGAAGATCCCGCGAACGAGACGGGCGCGCTGCGGTTCTCGGCGCTTCCCCAGTGCCGGTTCCTGCTCGCCAAGACGCTGTGGACTGGAGTGCAGGCCGAATTGAAAAAGCCGAAACCCGACGAAGAACGGATAAAGTCGTGCATATTCGGCGAGCGCAAGGCGGATGGCAAGCGTTCCGGGACGGGCGCGTTCAACCACGCGCTGAACGTGTTCCTGAAATATCCCGAGTCTACCTGGGCGAGCGACGCCGACGAGCTTTGCACGACGATACAGAAGTTCGTCAAAGACCGCTACAAGGCGGAAATCAAGTACAACGCCACGCCGGAGCAGCGCGCGCGGGTGCGCCAGATGCAGTTCCAAGAAGCGGACAAATTCTTCGAAGCGAACGATTTCGCGAAGGCGATACCCGCGTACGAGTCCGTGCTGTCGCGCTTCCCCGAATATCCGGAATCGATCGCCGCGTGGGGGCGCCTTGCCATAGCGAACCTTGAAGAAGGCGGGGCGATTTCCAGGCGCAACGACCCTGAACGCGTCTACAGGCTTCTCTGCGCCGAGACTATCGCGCTGCAGCTTGCGGAACGGTACTGCCCGCGCATGCGCGGCAAGGCGGGGGCGCGCGCCGGAGACGACGCGCTGCGGGTTGCGGGCAAGCTCGACGAACTTGAAGAAGGGGCGGCCGCCGCGGAAATATATTACGCGTATCTGCGCAACTGCCGCAGCCATTCCGCGTATTCGCAGATGGCCACGGCGCTCGGCTTCAAGGCGTACGCCGACGCCGAAAAGGCCGCAGACGAGGCGGTGAAGCGCGGCAGCGCGGAAGAGCCCGAGGCGGAACACGCCAAAGAATCGCGCCGTCTGTACGGTCTGGCGGTGAAGTATCTTTCCTGCGTCCCCAAGACAGCGGTGACGGCCGGCGACGCCATGCTCCGCAAGGCGCAGGCGCAGATAAAGCTCGACGACGACGCCGGGGCCAAGGCCACTCTCGCCGCTATGATAGAGGCGTTCAAAGACGCGCCGGCCGCGCGCGTGAACGCGCTCCTCCAGCTTGCGAGCCTCCAGAAGCAGGAAGGCGTCGCCATGCTCCAGGCCACGGAAGAAACGGCCGAAAAGCTCCGCGCCGCCTCCGGCCCGGCCGAGATTCCCGCAATAATCGGCAAGGCCGACACCAACGACGTCTCCGCCGTAGTGGCGTCGTGCGCCGGGCAGCCGGCGTCCGCCCTGGTGGAGGCGCTCCACAAGCGCGGCTCCTACTGGCTCGTGAAAGCGGTCCAGGACTTCACCAAGCTGGCGGTGGACGTCAAAGCCGCGCTCGCAGACCGCCGCACCTCCCCGGACGACAGGCGCGCGATGACGCTTTCCCACGAGTTTGCGATGTTCCAGGTGGGCGACAGCTGGCAGCGGCTGACGCATCCGCCGGAGAGGATCGAACAGTTCCGCGCCCGCGCGGCGGACGCGTATTCGAAATACGTCGAAGAATACCCGAAGGGCACGAACGCGCCGATGGCGTATTTCCGCATGGGCACGCTCTATTCCACGCTGACGAACGACGCTTCGTCCGTGGCGAAGGCGGGCAAGGCGCTTGCGGATCTCCAGACGCTGTTCCCGGATTCCGATCTCGCGAAGAACTCCATACCGCGCCTCGCCGAAACGTATCTTGAAATGAACATGCCCGCCGAGGCGGCGGTGCAGTACAAGAAGATGCTCGATTCCGACGGCAAATACAACGAACGCGACTTCCTGAAGGCCGGCGACGCGCTTGTCGCCAAGAGCAGGTTCGAACTGGCGCAGGAGGCGTACACGAAGGCGATGAAGCTTGCCGAAAAGGGCGAATACGCCGGCTGGTACGTTCCCAAGTGCCGTTTCGGCCTCGCCAAGGCGTACGCCGGGGCGCGCAACTGGGTCGAGGCGAACGAAACCATCAACGAGTTCGTGGAGAAAGAGGAAGAGAAGAAGGCCGAGGCGCGGCGCGCCGGGAAGCCCGTTTCGGAAAGCCCGCTCGTGAAAGACGCGCTCAGGCTTCTGGCGGATCTCGGCGTGAAGGCCGGGCGCGCGGAGCAGAACGACAAGGTGAGGCAGGAGCGCTTCAACAACGCGGCTGGCGCGTTGAAGAAGCTGATGCAGCGCTATCCGCTCGAAAACATGGACAAGCTGACCGAATACAGGGCGCTGGCGGCGTCCGGCGATCCCAAGGACAAAGCGGTGGAAGATGCGAAAGCCCGCATCGCGCGCTACTCGCGCAACAAGACGATGCGCGATTCGATAGTGCTTGAAATCGCGAAGATCCTCGTGCAGAAGATGAAGGCGGAAACGGAGATGGGCCGCACGGAAGAGGCGCGCAAGTCGCTCAAGAACGTTGCGATATCCTACGCCACGTTCATAAACGAGAACATCCCCGACGGCATTCTCACTCCGCTCGAAGAGCAGCAGGGGATGACGAAAGAGGCGAAAATCAGCCGCCAGATCGCGGAAAAGCGCGAGGGCGGCGAGATGGAGAACCTCGAGCGCGGCATAGCCGAAGCGATGCAGTATCTCATCGCGGAAGGCGGCGCGCACAATCTCGAAACCGCGGTGCGCAGCGGCGAATTCTACATGGAGAATTTCCCCGAAGGGCGCGATTTCGCAGCGGTGAAAGGCTATGTGGAGCGCGCAAAGGCGCTGCAGGGCGCGGATGCGCAAAAGGAAAAACCCGCGGATGCCGCTTCCGGGGAAAACGCGCCGGCGAAGGCGGAAGGCGCCGGCAATCCTGAAAAAGCGGAAAAGCCCGGGCCGGCCGCGCCGGAAGCGCCGGCGGCGGCATGACAACTTCAACGGACTTGTCCGGCAAGGAGACCGAAAAATGAACATGAACATCAAAAAACTGTTTCTCGCGGCGGTCGCGGCGGGCGTCGCGGTTGCGGCCCAGGCTGCGGCGCGCGGCGTAGTCGTGTCCGGCGGCGTCAAATACGCAGGCAAAATCACGTGGCTCAACGCGAGCAAGAAATACGTGATCGAGACCGCCCGCGCGGGCGGCGGCGCGCAGACCACTGAAATCAAGGCGGCGGATGTCGCCTCCATCCAGATCGAAAAGCCTTCAGCCTTCGACCAGGCCGTGAAGGGGCGCAACCGCAACGTGCTCGCCTCGATCGTCAAGGAATACTCGCACCTCCAGTGGGACGCTCCCGCGGCGGCGGTGCTGTGCGACATCTATCTGGCCGAAGGCAACAAGGCCGAGGCGCTGAAGATATGCGAAGACATAGTCCGCGCCGATCCCGAGGCCGGATGGAAGGGCGATCTCGCGCCCGTATACTGGCGCAGCCTTCTCGCGAACAACCGCACGCAGGCGCTGGAGCGCGCGCTTTCGTCGGCGGCGCGCGGCGGCGACAGGCTGTCCAGCGCGCGGGCGCTCGTTATGCGCGGCGACATCATAATGGATTCCGGGAAATCGCGCGAGAACGCGCGGCGCGCGCTGCTCGACGGCTATCTGCGCGCGTACCTGCTGTACCGCGAAAACGAAGTGGCCTCGATAGTCGGCGGCGAAGCCGCGCAGAAGGCGGCGGTCTGCTTCGATATACTCGGGCAGACGGGCCGCGCCGCGGAATTCCGCACGAAGACCCGCTGAAACAAGTCCGCCCACGCTGTTTTGAAACTCCGAAACCGACATTGACCAACCCAACCCGCCGAGCGCGGAAAAAAGAAAAGAAGGCAAAAAGATGAAAATCGCGAAAATCGCGGCTGCAGCCGCTCTCGTGTCCGGTCTCGTACTTGCTCCGGCGGCGTCGCTGAGCGCGTCCGCCGAGCCCGCAGGCCTGACGGCGTCCGAAGGCGCCGCACCGGCCGCATCGTCCGACGGCGCGGCCGCCAAGCCCACGGCGCGAACGGGCTTTCTCGCCGCGCTCCTCGGCGCCAAGGAGTTCGACTTCATCGGCTTCATGCTGTGGCTTGCGCTTTTCGGCGACGGAATCGCGGCCATATACTTCGTGGTGGACTGCATGATCCTCATCCGCCCGGAGAAGATCATGCCGGCTTCGCTCATCGACAACGTCCAGAGCGCGATGGCGGAAGGCGACGTCATGAAAGCGCTCACCGTCTGCGAAAGCGAACCCGGCGCGATGGCGAACATCCTAAGCGCGGGCTTCACGCACGTGGAGGAAGGCTTCGACGTGATCCAGGAATCCATCGGGGCTGCGGCCGACCTCGAGACGGAGCGCATGATGCAGCGCCTGACGTGGATATCGGTGTGCTCCAACCTCGCGCCTATGCTTGGCCTGCTCGGAACGGTGGAAGGCATGATCGGATGCTTCGCCACGCTCGCCAACGGAACGCCGGACGTGGGCGAACTCGCCGGCAACATCTCCGTGGCCCTGTGGACTACGGCGGGCGGCCTCGTTATCGCCATCCCTTCCATCACGGCGTTCTACGCGATCCGCAACAATGCCAACCGCATCATCCTGCGCATGACTGCGCTCACGATGGAACTCATCAAGGGGCTGCGCGGCGTAGAGGTCGAGCAGACCGAGGAATACGCGCAGTAAGGCCGGGGCCGCGGGAAACCCCCGGAGGGAACAACGGCGATGGGCAAGAAAAGATCCCAGGCTCAGGCTGAACTCGACATGACGCCGATGATCGACGTCGTGTTCCAGCTGATCATATTTTTCGTGGTGACCCTGAAGATGTCGGACGACCGCGACAAGACCGTCGCGCTGGCGGACGGCAGGGCGGGCGTCGAGATAAACGACGACAACCTCCCCAAGGGCCTCCACTACCTCACGATAGACGTGGCGAAGGACGGGCGCATATCGTACCACGACATGACGCTCACCCCGGAGAAGCTCAACGGCTTCATAAAGGACTGGGTGCGCAGATACGGCTCCGACTTCCCGTGCCTCATCCGCGCGGACGGCGAGGCCGTGCACAAGAACGTGTCCATCGTGATGCAGACCTTCACGGCCAACGGACTGTGGAAAATGACGTTCGTTGCCGTCGGACGCCGCAAGACCGAAAAGAAGTGAGGCGCTCGCAATGGCTCTGAAAAGCAAACGCAAGGAACAGGACGATCCGAAACTGGACATGACGCCGATGATCGACGTCGTGTTCCAGCTGATGATTTTCTTCGTGGTCACGCTGAAGCAGGAGGACATCTACTCCATGCTTCTGGCGAACGCGCCGGCGCCCAACAACGGAAAGGCGGACGAAACGGCTCCGCAGCCCGTCAAGATCGACCTCGGCCCCGTCCACGCCTCGGACAAGAAATACGCGCACATGACATTTGGCTCCGCCGAAGTGGGCGCCACGCGGGAAGTCGATCCGCGCGATCTTGTGAGAGAACAGTTCCAGGACGCGGGCCGGATGCGCGAAAAATACGTGCGCGACGGCGATCTGCTCGTTCTGAAGCCCGGCCTGGAGGCGAAATACGCGGCCTACTGCGCCAAGCGCGGCCTTCCGCAGGGGCGCGTGGACGACGATGCCATAATGTTCCACGCCACGCGTGGACTCCGCGACAAGCTCAAGAACGTCGACAAGGACCAGATCATCGTGGTTTCGTGCGCGAACGGCGCGCCGCATTCCCTGCTGCTCGACGTCCTGAACACGTGCACGCGTCTGGGTCTCAGAAACGTGAACGTGATGTCGTTCAACAACAATGTTTCGCCGCAGTGACGGCGCACCGGACGGAAGGAGGAATATCATGGCGATGTCGGAAGATGAATTGAAGGCGGTCATCGACGAAGAAATGGAGCGTTTCCGCGAGGACGGATATTTTACGCGCCTGCGCAAGATGTTCAAGGGCCTCGGCATGCCGCACGAGACCAAGGAATACAAGATAGCCGCGATCGAACTCCAGCGCCAGCTCGCTCCTGTCCTCGCGTTCCTCATCGTGGGACTTCTCGTGCTGACGGGGCTTTTGATCGCGATTTTCGCGAAGAAGCCCGAACAGCAGACGTTCCAGATAGCGGCGCTCCCGCCCGAGCAGAACGAAGACATTGTCGAGGAGACGCCTCCCGAAACGCCGCCGGAGCCGCCAAAGGAGCCGGTGGTGACGGACGACATCCCGATCGACGTGGAAACGGTCGGCACGCCTTCCACCGTGGTCAATCCGAACGCCGCGTCCGTGGCGTCTGTCCAGCCTTCGCCGAACGATGCGGTGCAGATGATCAAGTCGCCCGTGAAGCTTTCGTCCATGGCCGGAGCGCGCGACGCGGGCCGGCGCGGCGAAATGACGCGGGGCGGCGCGGCCTACGGCGATCCGCTCACGGAAGCCGCGGTGCTGCGCGCCCTGCGCTGGCTGAAATACACGCAGGGCAAGGACGGCGCGTGGCACGTGAGCACGAACCACGGCACGATGACCGGCGGCGACAAGAGCGTCAAGAACCCCAACGGGAACATACTGGCCAACACCTCGTTCGCGCTTCTGACCTTCCTCGCGCACGGCGAAACCACGGGATCGGCGGAGTTCGGCGACACGGTGCGGCGCTCGATCGAATATCTGATGAAACAGGCGCACACCGACGGCCACGGGGTGTTCAGGTTCCGCGGGGCGGACGAACACGAATACGCATTCCTCATCGCGACCTACGCGCTTTCGGAAGCGTACGGCATGATGAAGAACCCGGAAATGAAGGAAGTGGCCGAGCAGGGCGTGAAGCGCATAATCGCCTCCCAGACTGCGCACGGCGGGTGGGAGTACAAGTTGAGCAGGTCCGGCACGGAGGACATATCGCTCGGCGGATGGGCGATCCAGGCCATGAAGGCGGCGAAGCTCGCCGGCATACATCCCGACGGGCTTGACGAATGCATTTCCAAGGCGATGCACTGCCTGCGCACGCGCAACTGGAACAGGAGGGACAAGTGCTTCGCGTATCGTCCGGGCAATTCGCGCAGGTACTACCTTTCTCCTGTCGGGTGCCTTGCGATGCAGCTTTTGGGCTACCGCAACGATCCGTGCGTGTTCGACACGCTGAAGCTGATGAAGGCGTGGCAGCCGGAATTCTCCACCAAAAAAGCGCCTAACGCCCAATACGCCAAATACTGGAGCGCTCCGCAGTACTACATGTACTACGCCACGCAGTGCAAGTTCCAGGCGGGAATGCAGCCGAACGCCTCCGCCGAGAACTTCGAGCTTTGGAAAGTCTGGAACGGACAGATGAAGGCGCTGTATCCCAAGGCCCAGCGGATATGCTCCCAGAAGATCAAGGACACGAGAGGCAAGGAGCAGCAGATCGGCTACTGGATGAACCATGACAACTGGTCTTCCCGTCCCGTCATGGACACGTGCCTGTGCGCCCTCCAGCTGATGGTCTACTACCGCTACCTGCCGACCACCGCGTCCACCGTCAAGGAGACGGCGATCGAGGCGGCGGCGGAGCAGGCCGCCAAGGAGGCGGACGACGTGGCGGTAGATGTCGTGGGGGCGGACATCTGATTCGCTCCGCCATGCCGTTTTCCGTTTTTCTCGCCCTCAAGTACCTGCGCCCGCGCAGGTCGCTCGCGTCCGTCATAACCTTCGTTTCCATCCTCGGGGTGCAGCTCGGCGTGGCGATCGTGATCATCGTCCGCGCCGTGATGACCGGCTTCGGCGACAAGTGGCAGGAGATGATTCTCGAGTTCAAGCCGCATGTGACGGTATCGCCCCGCGCGGGGACGCCGCTTGTCAGGAACGAGGCTCCGCTTGTCGCGGAGATCGAGAAGATCGAAGGCGTGAAGTCCGTCGCTCCGGTGATCGCCGCGCGCGTCCTGCTTGAGCGCCGCGTGTCGGGCGGATCGTCCCTTGTGGACGCGCCTGTCCTGCTGGGAATAGACGGAGACCGGGTGCGTTCCGCGTTTTTCCCGTCGGCGGCCGGCGGCGCCGCGCAATCCTCCGTGCGGATCGACGGCACGTGCGATCTTGAAGGCGAAACGCTCGTTCTGGGTTCGGGCCTTGCGAAGAAACTCGGCGTCCGCACGCCGCTCAACGGCGGTTCGCCGTACTTCGGGCTTCCTCTGGGGCACGCCACGGTGTATTCCCCGAAGACGCTTGTGAACCGCGACGAGATATATCTGCCGCTCAAATACCGCGTGGAAGGCGTGTTCAACCTGGGACACGGCGACTACGACGGCGAATACGCGCTTACGTCGCTTGCCAACATGCGCGAACTTCTCGGCATCGACGACGGCGTGATGTCGGTAAACGTGAAGACTTCGCCCGCCGTCGCCATGGATCCCGCCCGTTTCGGCCGGATCGTGGAAGAGATACGCAAGGTTGCAGGGCGGCGCGGACTTGAAGTCCGCACGTGGCAGGAACTCGACCGCCAGCTTTTCAACGCGCTCGCGGTCGAGAAAAACATGATGGCCCTTCTTCTGATGTTCATCACGGTTGTCGCCGTGTTCTGCGTGATGAACACGCTGCTCGTGCTGACCGTGCAGAAGGCGCCGGAAATTGGTCTGTTGAAGGCGCTCGGCTTCCCGGCGCGCAAGATAACCGGCGCATTCGTCGTGCACGGCCTGGTGCAGTGCGCGGCGGGGACGGTTCTTGGTCTGCTCTCGGCGTGGGCGGTTCTTGCGAATCTGCAGTCGATGGTGTCGTTCCTTTCCGGCGCCGGCGTGGAGGTTTTCCCCGCCGAGATATACAAGCTTTCCGAGATACCCTGGCGGCTCGTCCCGTCGGACGTCGCGTGGGTGGTGTGCTGCGTTTTCGGGTGCGGCGT
>CACYEO010000012.1 GCA_902773475.1 uncultured bacterium
CCCGGCGGGTCGGGACAAGTCATGAGCTGTGGATTGCAAGTGCGAGTCGAACTCAAACACTCAAAAACCCAAACACTCAAACACTTGTCCGTTCCGTTTTCCGGACTATGTTCCCGCGCCGCGCATGCGCCTCGCGGAATGCGCGTATGATACCAAAAATTTGAACAGGACGGGAACACTTTTCGCGGCAGGCGTACGCCCGGCGGATCAAAAAACGATCCTGGGCACCCGGGGGGGAAGGATTGGCTTTTTATGCGTTGGCCGTAAAATCGCGCTGTGCGTGCTTGAAGACGCCCGGGAAATCATGTAAAATACGCCCGCATTTGAAATGCGTTTTCCGCTTGAAGCGGAAGAATCTCTCGCGAGGATAAGCAGATGTCGATAAAATGCCCGAAATGCGGTCTTGAAAATGGTGACGGCGTAGCTGCATGCATAGGCTGCGGCGAGGCTTTTCCGCCGGAAGGCGGCAGTCCTTCGCCGGCCGCCGCCGCGCCACAGCCTGCAAAACCTGCGATGCCGCCGAAAGGCCCGTCGCTCGCAGGCGTCAAACTTCCTCCGAGGGCTCCGACGCTTAAAGGGCTGAAGCTTCCGCCGAAGGGTCCGGTTCTTTCCGGATTGAAACTTCCGCCGAAAGGCCCGTTGACCGCAGGATTGAAACTTCCGCCGAAAGGCCCGGCGCTTGCCGGAGTCAAACTTCCGCCGAAACCGGCACCGGCGGCAAGCAGTGAAACAAAGCCCGCGGAACCCGAAACGACGACCGTGCCGGAAGACGCAACGGACGCCGCGACCCAAACGCAGACGGTGCCTGCGGCCGCCACGGCTGCGCCCGCTTCCAACCCCTCAGACGCAAAACCGGCGTCCCCGGTCAAACCCGCGGCAGCCAAGCCCGGCATGATCAAACCGGCCGGAGTCAAACCGGGCGCGGTCAAGACTCCCGGAGTCAAACCTCCGGCGGCGAAACCCGCAGGGCTGGAAACAAAACCCGCGAAGCCGGAAAAGAAGAAAAAAGGATTCGGGTGTTTAACCGTTCTGTTCGCCATGCTTCTCGCTGGCGGCGGCGCCGGCTTCGCCGGATGGTGGCTTTTTGCGGACGGTGGAATGTCCAAAGCGCGCAAATGGCCCGTTGCAGGCGATCTGCTCGCGAACATCCCCGTGAAACGCACCGTGGCGCCAGTATTGCCGCAGGCCGCCGAAAACGGACAATCCGGACAGACCGCCGCGCCCGCCGCGGCATTGGCGGACGACGACGATCCCGAAGCCACCGCAGCGGCGGCCGCCGCGAAAACGGCCGCGGAGATGGAAAATCTCAAACAGCAGCTCGAAGCCGCGAAAAGCGAAGCCGAATCCGCCCGCAAAGAGGCCGAGGAAGCCAAGACTGCGGCCGACGAGGCCAAAAACGAGGCAGAAGCGGTGCGCGCCGCAGGCGAAGAAGCCAAAGCCGAGGCGGAGCGCGTCAAAACCGCAGCGGAAGAAGCGAAAGCCGCCGCAGAGGAAGACGCCGGAAAAGCCCGCGAGGAAGCGCAAGCCGCGAAGCAGGAGGCGGCCGCCGCGAACGCGGCGCGGAACACCGCGGAAGAGAACGAGCGCAAGGCCCGCAAGGAAGCAGCCGACGCCGTCGCCGCACGCAAAGCCGCGCAAGACAACGACAAGTTCAACTCCGAAAAGCTCTCGAACACGGTCGGCGGAATGATCGCACGCTGGGAAGAAACCGCAGCGCGCGAAACCGGCGGACTCTTCGGCGGGCCCTCGGTGAAACTCGAGGAAGAATACCTCGCGGATCTCGTCGACGTCCTGTCCGTGGCGGTCTACAGCCCCAACACCACCGCACGGATGAGGGCCAACAACGTCGCGTGGCTTCTGAATTCGCCAGACTTTGAATTCTCCTTGTATCTCGAATCCGAGCAGAAACTTCCCCAAGAGCAGCGCGACATCTTGAAACGCGCGCGCGCGGTATGGATGAAACTGACGGAAGGGAAATCGGAATCCTCCCGCAGCCGCATCATAGAAAACACCATGAAGCGTCTGTATTTCCCCGCCGCACAGGACTGATGCGCAAAATGCGCGCAGACAGGCCCGTTGCAATTCCGACACGCGGGTATCGCAGAATCGGCGTTGCCGTGTCCGGCGGCGCCGATTCCTGCGCTCTCCTGCGGCTGCTCGCCGGGGAGCGTTCGCAAGATCCGCGGCTCTACACATGCGTACTGCATGTCGACCACGGCATGAGACCGGACTCCGCATCGGACGCGGAGTTCGTGAAAAGGCTGGCGGGAGAGTTCGGCCTTCCCTTTTTCTCGAAGCGTTTCAGGGTGCGCCCGTCGAAAGGGATGTCCCCCGAAATGGCGGCGCGCGAAGCGAGACTCTCGTTTTTCAGGGAATGCACCCAAAGGCTCTCCCTCGATGCGATCGCAACCGGCCACCATGCCGACGACGCCATCGAGACGTTTTTTCTGCGGCTTGCCCGCGGGGCGGGGCTTTCCGGGCTCGCCGGGCTCAAACCCGTCTCCCGCATTCCCGGAATCACATTCATCCGTCCGTTGATAAACACACCCGACAAAGCCCTCCGCGCCTGGCTGCGAAGCATGGGGTGCGCATGGCGGGAAGATTCAACGAACGCCGACACCTCGATAGCGCGCAACCTTGTGCGCAGGCGCGTGATTCCGTATCTTGAAAAGACGCTGGACCGTTCGCTGAGGGCGCATGTAGCGCAGACGCTCGACATCCTGCGCGAAGAAGACGAATTCATGGAAGCGGCGGCGCATGAAGCCATGGAGCGGGGAACGCCGTTCTCCGCAATGCCGGCGGCCGTGGCCCGGCGCGCCGCGCGCGCGTTTCTTCGCTCGAAAGGGCTGCCGGACGGATTTCGCGAAACCGCGGAATTCCTGGAACGCGGCGGCGTCCCGCCGGCGGAAGAGGACCGGGAGGACGGCGTCCGCGCCGAGGCGCGCTTCACACTCGCGATAGCGGAAGACCGCGGCTGGAGACCTGCAACGCGAGGCATCGGCAAGTTCCCGTCCGAGGCGTGGCTTTCCGCAGAATCCATCGCGGGAAGAAGTCTTGAAGTGCGTCCATGGCGGCCGGGCGACAGGATACATGCGTCCGGCGTGGGCGGAGCGAAGAAGATACAGGACGTTTTCACGGATCTGAAAGTGCCGCGCCGGATCCGTTCCACGCTCCCGCTTCTGGCGTCGGACGCGGGGGAGGTGCTTTGGGTTCCCGGATGGCGCGTATCGTCCCGCGCCGCCGTGCCGGACGGCAAATCGAGATCCTGGCATTTCACGCTTTCGCCGGACGCGGACGTGGAAATCCGGAGCTGACGCAGGAAGGAGCCGGACATGGAAACCGCAATCGCAGTTCTCGCAATCCTTTTCGCCGTTTCGGCGTCGGCGGCGTTTTTCGCGCTGCTGCGCCTTGCCGCCGCGCGCAAAGCATGCGGCGAAGCCGCGGCGGAGGCGGCGCGGCTTTCCGCCGCGCTCGAAAGCAGGGACGCGTCCGCGCGGAAACTCGAAGAAGCCGCAAACGAGGCCTGCCGCAGACTGCTCGCGGAGAAGGACGAAAGCTGCGCAAAACTGCTGGCGGAGAAAAACGCGCTTCTCGCCCGCAAGGACGAAGAATGCGCGGCACGCCTCCGCGAACGCGACGAGCAGTGCGAAAAAACCGTCGCGGGAAACAACGCCGCGATAGAACGGTTCGTGGCCGAAAAGGAAAAGGCGTTCGCGGAAACCGTAAAGACGCTGCGCGAACAATTCGCGACTCTCGCCGCCGGAGCGATGAAAACGCAGAGCGCGGATTTGACCGCGCTGAACAGGCAGCAGATGGAATCCGCGCTGAAGCCGCTGAGAGACCAGGTGGCGAGGCTGCAGGACGCGACGCTGAAGGCGGAAGCCGCCCGCGAAGGCATGGGCGCGGCGATAACGCGCGACGTGGATTCCATCGCGCGCATAGCCCGCGAACTTTCCGGCGCCGCGGGCGCGCTGCGCTCCGACACGCGCGTCCAGGGGCGCAGCGGCGAAGACATCCTTGCGGAGAAACTTCGCCAGGCCGGGCTGGAGGAGAACGTCAATTTCTTTCTGCAGAACGGGACGGGGTCGGACAGGCCGGACGCGCAGGTGCGGGACACCGAGAACCGCTGGCTCGTGATAGACAGCAAAACGAGCCTTACCGCATACATGGAATATTCAGAAGCGAAAGACGACGCCACGCGCGCCGCGAAGCTTGCCGCGCACGTGGCAAGCGTGAAAGGCAAGATAGACCAGCTCGCCCGCAAAAAATACCCCGCCGCACTCTCCGCAGAATTCCCGGACCGCAACTATCTGCCCGTGACCGCGATGTTCGTTCCGTACGAGGCGCCGCTCGAAGAGGCGCTTCGCGCCGACCCTTCGCTGTGGCAGACGGCGGCGGAAAACAACGTGATCCTGGTGACGCCTCTTACGCTGCTTGCATATCTGCGGCTGGTCTACCTTGCCTGGCAGCACGAGAAAGAGGCGAAAAACCAGCGCGAGATAGTCGACACCGCAAGGGAACTTCTCTCGCGGATGAACTCGTTCCTCCTTGCTTTCGAGGAACTGGGCGGATGCATAGCCTCCCTTGGAAACGGCTACGAGAAGGCGAAGAGCGTTCTTGTGGATTCGCCGGGAGCGCACTCGATAGCGAAATCCGCGTCCAAGCTGCTGAAACTGCATGTGCGGCTGGAGAACAGGAAAGGGAAGAAAGCCGAAACGGCCGAATGCCTCCGCGATGCGGAAGAAGACGCAGGGGACGCGGGCGGTTGAATCCGCCGCGCGGAAATCCGCTACCAGGACATCCGCACGGGAACGCCGTCGAGTTTCATGCGTTCCTTTATCTGCGCGATAGTCCACTCTCCCGAATGGATCATGCCGGCCACGATGGCGGCGTCCGCAGACGCCTTGCGGAACACCTCCGTAAAATCCTCCGGGCGTCCCGCACCGCCCGACGCGACAACCGGAACGCCGACGGCGCGGGCGACGAGACCGGTGATTTCCAGTTCAAAACCGGCGCGGGTGCCGTCTGCATCCACGGAATTGACGACTATTTCGCCTGCGCCGAGATCCGCCGCGCGCTTAGCCCATTCCACGGCGTCCATGCCGGTGAACTCGCGAAAACCGCGCGTAGTGATTTCGTATCCGCTCGGAGCGCGCGCGCTGCGCACGGGATCCATCCCGAGGACGATGCACTGGCGGCCGAACGCTTTTGCACCCTCGGCGATGATACCGGGATTGCGCACGGCGAGAGAATTGACGGAGATCTTCTCCGCGCCCGCGAGAATCACGCGTTCCATGTCCGCGACGCACGAAATGCCGCCGCCGACCGCGAAGGGTATGCGCACCGCCTCCGCGACGGCCGCCACCATGCCTATATCGATCGGACGGCGCTCGGCCGAAGCGGTGATATCGTAGAACACCAGTTCGTCCGCGCCGCCGCCGGAATAGCGCACGGCCATTTCGACAGGATCGCCGAGATCGATGTTGTTCTTGAACTTCACGCCTTTCGTGACGCGCCCGCCTCGAACGTCGAGGCACGGAATAATGCGTTTTCTGAGCATTGTCTACCTTGAACCGGAAGTCGAACGGAGAAACGCCCGCAGAAGCGAAAGGCCGAGCCTGCCCGACTTCTCGGGATGGAACTGCGCGGCGAAAAGATTCCCCTTGCGGACTGCGGCGGAGAATTCGATTCCCGCGTATTCCGCCGTCGCGACGGTGTACGGGTTCTTTTCCACATAATACGAGTGGACGAAGTAGTATTCGTCGCCGCTCTTTACGAAACCGCGCGAGTCGTCCGCCCGGATTTCATTCCAGCCCATCTGCGGAATCTTGTCTCCGGAGCCGCCGGGGAAGCGGCGGACGGCTCCCGGCAATATGCCAAGGCAGTCCACGCCGCCGTCTTCTTCGCTGCGGTCGAAAAGTATCTGCATGCCCAGGCAGATTCCGAGGAACGGCCTGCCGGAAAGCGCGGCTTCGCGGACTGCGGAATCAAGCCCCGCCGCGCGGAGATTCGACATGGCGCTTGCCGCCGCGCCGACGCCGGGAAACACGATCCGCGGCGCCGACGCCACAACGGCGGGGTCTGCGGTCACGACCGTTTCTTCGCCTATCGCGGCGAACGCGAGACGCACGCTTGTGAGATTGCCCGCCTTGTAGTCCACTATCGCAGTCATCGCGTCCGTCCCGGTCCTCAACCGTTGCGTCTTTCGAATTCTTTCATGAATTCCACCAGCCGGTCCACGCCAGCCTCGGGGAACGCATTGTAGATGGAGGCGCGGATTCCGCCTGCGGAGCGGTGGCCTTTCAGACCGACCATCCCGGCGGCTTCCGCCTGTTTCACGAAAAGATCTTCAAGCTCCTCGGACGGGAGGCGGAATGCGACGTTTGAAAGCGAACGGCAGTCCTTCCGCGCCACGCCGCGCCAGAAGCCGGACGAATCTACCGCCGCGTAGAGTTTGGCGGCTTTGGATCTGTTGCGCGCGAACACATTCTCCAGACCCTGGGCCTTGAGCCAGCGGAGGGTTAGGAGGATGATGTACACCGTCCACACCGGAGGGGTGTTGTAGAGCGGCCTGCCCGAAGCGTACGTCCTGTAGCTCAATATCTCCGGAATCGCGGCGGAGCATGTTTCCGCGAAACTGTCGCGGAACGCGACGACGGCGGCGCCCGCAGGCCCCAGATTCTTCTGCGCGCCGGCGTAGAAAAGGGAGAACTTCGAATAGTCGCGCGGGCAGGACAGGATGTCGGACGACATGTCGGCGACGAGCGGCGAAGGCGGATCGGGGATTTCCGGCATCCTGCAGCCGGAGATCGTCTCGTTCGTGGTTATGTGCACGTACGCCGCGTCCGGATTCCAGCGGATTTCCGCGGGGGAGGGGGCGTATGCGGGGGAGGCCTTGCGGGTGTCCGCTGCGATATTTGCGTCGCCGGCGATCTGCGCCTGCTTGAAAGCCTTGCCGCCCCATGTTCCGCAGCAAACGTAGTCCGCGCCCACGCCTTCGCGCAGAAAGTTCAGCGGCAGCATGGCGAACTGCATGGAAGCGCCGCCGGGGATGAACGCCACCGACCATCCGTCATCAAGCCCGGCAAGCTCCTTCACGAGCGCGGCGGCCTCTTCGCGGATCGCTCCGTAGACTTTGCCCCTGTGCGGAGTCTCCATCACGGAGACGCCTGTGCCTTTGAAGTCCACAAGGAACTTCTGGGCCTCGTAGAGGACTTCGGCGGGCAGGACGGCCGGACCCGACGAAAAGTTGTATGCTCTGCCCATCTTGTCTTCTCCTTCAAGGCCGCGGCGGAAAGTCAAACAGAGAACGAATTGTCCGGCCCCGCGATTACCGCGATTTTCGGGACGTGCGCGGCGGCTTCGCCGGCCGGGACGGAACACCACGACATCACTATCAGCCTGTCGCCGACGGAACCCATGTGCGCGGCCGCGCCGTTCAGGCAGCAGACTCCGGACCCGCGGGGGCCTTTTATCGCGTAGGTCTCGAAACGTTTGCCGTTGTCGACGTTTGCGCAGAGGATCTTCTCGAAATTGAAAATCCCCGCCGCGTCCATGATGTCCTCGTCAACAGTGAGAGAACCGGCATAGTCGAGATCGGCCTGCGTCACGCGAATCCGGTGGATCTTGGATTTCAAAAGAGTGACGAACACGGTGCGCTCCGTCATGCGAGTTTCGCGCGGACGTCTTCCGCGGAAATCGTTATTTTCGCGCCGGGCTTAGCCGAAGGCGCTTCGAACATGATATCCTGCATCACGCGCTCCATCGCGGCGCGGAGACCGCGGGCCCCGGTCTTGCGCTTCTTGGCGATGGCGGCGAGTTCGCGAAGCGCGCCTTCCTCGAACGTCACATCCGCCCCGTCCATGGCGAGGAGTTTGCGATACTGTTTCACGAGCGAGTTTTTAGGCTCGACGAGTATGCGCACCAGGTCGTCTTCCGTAAGATCGTCCATCACCGATATTATCGGCAGGCGTCCGGTGAATTCCGGGATGAGGCCGAACTGGACGAGGTCTTCGGGACGCACGTCCTTGAGAAGCCCGCTGCGCTTTTCCGCATCCGACGCCGCGCCGTCTTTGCTGTCGAATCCTATGACGCGGGCGTTGGCGCGGCTCTCCACGATCTTCTCGAGTCCCACGAACGCGCCGCCGCAGATGAAAAGGATGTTGGAGGTGTCGACCTCGATATACTCCTGGTCGGGATGTTTGCGTCCGCCCTTCGGGGGAATGCGGGCGATCGTTCCTTCGAGGATTTTGAGGAGCGCCTGCTGCACGCCTTCGCCCGAGACGTCGCGCGTGATCGAAACATTCTGCGTGCGCCCGGCGATCTTGTCGATTTCATCGACGTAGATTATGCCGCGCGCCGCCCTCCGCGGATCCATGTCGGCGTTCTGGAGAAGATAGCGCACGAGGTTCTCGACATCCTCGCCCACGTAGCCGGCTTCGGTCAGCGTGGTGGCGTCGCCTATCGCGAACGGCACGTTCAGGAAGCGCGCAAGAGATTTGGCGAGAAGCGTCTTGCCGCAACCGGTGGGGCCGATGAGCAGGACGTTCGATTTCTCGATTTCAACGTCCGCGAACTCGCCGTCTTTCACGTCTTTCGGCTGTTCGAGGCGGCGGTAGTGGTTGTGCACCGCAGTCGCGAGAGAGCGCTTTACCGCATCCTGCCCGATCACGTACTGGTCGAGGAACGCCTTGATCTCGACGGGGGAGGGAACGCGGAGCGGTTTTTCCTCCTGCGGAGCGGCGTCGTGTTTGCGCTGGGCCGCAGCCTCGGGGCCGTACGCGCCGGCGTCCGAATAGAGGTTGAAAAGAAGATGCGTGCAGGCGCTGCAGATGTTGACGCCCCTCGGTCCGGGTATGACCATATCCTCGGGACCGTTCGCTCCGCAGAAACTGCAGACGGGATTTCCGTCGTCCTTTTTCTTCGCCATGGCGTCAGCTCCGCGCGGAGTTGTCGATCACCTCGTCCACGAGTCCGTAGTCTTTGGCTTCGGCGGCTGACATGAAAAAGTCGCGGTCGGTGTCTTTGACTATGCTGTCGAACGCCTTGCCGGTGTGGGAGGCGAGGATGTTGTTGAGCATCTCTTTGAGACGGAGTATTTCGCGCGCGGTGATTTCTATGTCGCTCGCTTTCCCCTCCGCGCCGCCCCACGGCTGGTGGATCATGATGCGGGCGTTGGGGAGCGCGTAGCGCTTGCCCTTGCGCCCGGCCGCCAGCAGCACGGCGCCCATCGAGCAGGCTTCGCCGATGCAGTAGGTGGCCACGGGGCATTTCACGAACTGCATCGTGTCGTATATCGCAAGCCCGGCCGTGACGGACCCGCCGGGCGAGTTGATATAGACCGAAATGTCCTTCTCCGCGTCCTGCGCCTGAAGGAACAGAAGCTGGGCGACGACGAGATTGGCGGATTCGTCGTCTATCGCGCCGCCTATGAAAACGATCCGGTCCTGCAGCAGTCTGGAATAGATGTCGAACGCGCGTTCGCCGCGCGGCGACTGTTCCACGACCATCGGCACGAGGTACGATTTGGGGCTCATTGCGGAAAACTCCATGTTGCGGTACGGCAGACTGTCACGAGGCGGCAAGCGCGCCTTCGACGATCTTGGCGAGCGTCTTTCTGCGTGTGACGTGTTCCGCCACTCCGCCCATGCCGCCGTTGGCGAGCAGGCGCTTGTAGACATCCCCGGGCTTCCTGCCGGAAGCGGCCGAGATATTCGCGATCTCCTCCAGAACCTCGTCCCGGGACGCCTCTATCTTTTCGGCCTCGGCGATCTTCTCGAGAATGAAATCCAGGCGGACCTGGCGCATGGCGGCCTCTTCGGCCTGCGCCTTGATCCGTTCGCTGTTCTTCTCGAAATAGTCGGCGGGCAGGCCGGAGCGCTGCGCGCGCTCGGACAGACGCTGGAGAAACGCGTTGCGCTCCGCCTGGAAATTCGAAGGCGGAATGTCGAACGTCGCATCCTTGAGAAGCGCCGCTATGACTTCGTCGTCGATGCGGGTTTCTTCCGAACGTTTGAATTCGGCTTCGAGATGCTCGCGGATCTGCTTGCGGAGCGCTTCCATGTCCTCCACGCCGGAAAGCTTGGCAAGTTCCGCGTCATCCGGCGGAACCGCCTTGCGCAGCTGCTTCAGAGAGACCTCATATACCGCCGACAGCCCTTTGAGGGTGTCGGGAGAGGCGTCGGTGTCGGGGAAGCGGACGTCGACATTCTTGGTTTCGCCCTGTTTCATGCCCTTGAGAGCGTCGACTATTTCGGGGATGAACGCGCCTTCGCGGATCGCAGTCCAGAATCCTTCGCTGGAGCCGACGGCCTTCGCGTCCGGCGCGATTTCCTCGACGGGCTTTCCGTCTACGGTTCCCTTGAACGCGATGGATGCGAAATCGTCTTCCGCGGCCGCTTCGCCTTCAGCCGCGTCTTTGTACGACGACAGGCGCTTGCGCAGATTGGCGACAGCCTCTTCCACCGAGGCGTCCGTCACGTCCGGTTCGCGTTTTTCGACCTTGATCGACTTGTAGGCGGGCAGATCGAACTGCGGGAAAAGCTCGACCGTCACGGAGAAAGTCATTTCCCCGCCGGTTTCGTACTTCTCGTCCTTCAAATCCGTGAAGCGCAGCAGGCGGTCCTTGAAAGACTCGTCTTTGGCCGCTTCCGCGAGCGCGGCGTCGATTGCTTCGCGTTTGGCTGTTTCAAGGACGTTCTCCGCGAAATGCTTTTCTATCAAGTTGCGCGGGATTTTTCCCTTGCGGAATCCCGGCATGGACGCCTTTGCGGAAATCCTGCCGATCGCCTTGTCGCGGTATTTCGCCATTTCCCCCGCGTCCAGAACGATTCCAAGTTCCGCCGTGCACTGCGTTTCGCTGTTCTTTTCGATATTCATTGCAACCTTTCGGGCTCATCCGCCCTGCCTTATGGATGGAAAAGGCAAGTTTACCAAAACCCCGTTCAGCGGGCAAACCGCCGGACGCGGTTCATCCGGGAAAACGCGCGGAACCGCCGCAGTCCGCCAGCCAGGCGTCGATCATCTTTCTCGCGATCGACCCGGGTTGCGGTATCTGCGGCAGGTTTCCGCGTCCGAACCATCCCGATTCCACGACCTCCGCGCCGTCGGGTTTCAATTCCCCCTCCGCGTATTCCGCGCGGAATCCGATCATTATGTTGGAAGGATACGGCCATGTCTGGGAACCGGCATAGCGTATGTCCGCCACTTCTATGGACGCCTCTTCCCGTATCTCGCGGCGGACCGCTTCCTCTAGATTTTCGCCGGGATCCACAAAACCGGCGACAAGAGTCCATGCCGCGCCTTTGTAGTGCGTATTGCGCTGAAGAAGCGCTTTGTCGCCTTTTGTCACAAGCGCGATCACCGCCGGCGCTATGCGGGGATACGCCGCATACCCGCAGGAAGGGCAGACGAAAGCCCGCTCCGCGGCGTCGGCGTGCGGCTTCATTTCCGCGCCGCAGCATCCGCAGAAGCGGTTCGTGCGCCTCCATTCCGCAAGTTCCAGTTCCGAAGAAGCTTTGCGGATTTCCTCCGGCGACCCCGTTGCGGCTGTTTTTCTGAATTCGTCTGCCATGCAATTTCCCCTTCCGCGAACCATTATACCAAACAGCCGCCGGACCGGGCGCAAAAGACGCACGGAGAAGAAAAGGAAGAAGTGTTTGGGTGTTTGAGTGTTTGGGTTTTTGGGTTTTTGGGTTTTTTGTTTTTAGACAGAATTTACAGAATTGACAGAATTGAGACAGGGTTTGAGTGTTTGGGTGTTTGGGTGTTTGACAGGATTTACTCGCGTCTCGCGTCTAATGTCTCGCGCCCGCCTAGGATTCTAGAA
>CACYEO010000013.1 GCA_902773475.1 uncultured bacterium
TGCCGTCGGCGATCATGAACGTGAGAGTTCCGCCGAAGGAATGTATGCAGATGTTTATTTCAAGTTCGTACGCGGCGACCGCTATCCGGCGCGCGAGGCGCGTGTCGAATTTGTGCTCGCGCAGCAGGCGCTTTATGTCGTTCGCCGCCTTGCCGGCGTTTTCGAGATCGTTGTGCACCACCTGGTATTCGCGGCATGCGTAGAGCGAATCGCCGGCGGGGGGATCTTCCGGCGCGGCTTTGCTTTCGAGCTTGTTTATCGCCACGGTCAATTCGTATAGAAGCGCCCGGGTGACGTCGCGCTGCGATATCAGCCCCACAAGCTGGTGGTGCTTGTCGAGAACCGGAAAGCGGTTGTATTTGTAGTTCTCGAAATAGCGCAGGGCGAAAGCTATGGGCATGTCGGCTTCAAGCACGATCAAGTGGGTGGACATGTGCTTCGCGCACAGGTCGTCTATCCAGCCGCCCGTAAGCGCGCGGATGATATCGTCCACCGAGACGATTCCGTAGAGCCGTCCGTTTTCCGCGATCGGGATTCCGGATATGTGGTTCTTGCGCATCAGTTCCTGCGCGCGGCTCATGGTGTCGCGGCGGGAAAGTATCACAAACTCCTTGCGCATCACGTCGCGCACTTTCATGCGCTGGAGAAGCTCCATTATGACGAGCGGAGACTCCCCGCCGACCGTCGTGGGGATGGCGGTGCGCCTGTCTATCACCTCGTCGTCCGACGGGTGGGGAGGCGGCAGTATCACGGGCATCTTCGCCGCGTCAGCCATTCTTTTCCGCTTCGAGCGCGGCGTGCAGGCGCACGCACGATTCGTATTTCGAAAGCGGCGACGAAACAAGCGCAATGTTCAGCTGTTTCGAAACCGCGAGCATCGACGCGGGAAGCGGTTTGGAATCGTGTATCACGACGCCGGACGCGCCTACCACGTGGGCCGTGCGCAGAACCTGGTCGGACGCGAGCGAAGAAAGAAGGAGCATGTCCTCGGCGTCTACGAGCAGGACGTCGCTCATCAGGTCCGACGCCACCACGGCGCCGACCGTGCGATCCGCCGCGGCCTCTCCGGCCACGACGCTTCCGTCTAATGTTTCGGCTACTTGGGCGATAGTCATGGCGCAAGTATACATTATCCCCAGCCGGCGGGCAACATCGCACCGCGGCCGGCTCGCGGTTCAGTCGCGCGCGGGGCACGCCTTGCGGAGAATCAGGAGCGCGATTTCGGGATCGTTGAAGAAACGGATCGGAAATCCGGCCCACTGCCCGGAGCCGCCGGACACGTAAACCGTTCTGCCATCTTCACGCCTGTAGACGCCCCGCACCATTCCGTCGTTGAAACGTTCCACAAGCGCGGCCATTCCCGGAGCGACGCCGCCGTGCGTGTGGCCGGAAAGCTGCAAATCGAAACGCTCCTCCATGCCGCGCCCTGCGAGCAACCGGTAATCTTCGAAAGGCCTGTGCTGGAGAAGTATCCTGAACTCGCCGTTCGTCGCGGGCGCCACCGCCGCATCAGGATCCGGCAGCGGACGGCCGGAGAATCTGCACACGCTGTCGGGCACTCCGGCGACGGCAAGCCCCTTGCGCGGGAAAACGCACTCGTTTTCCATCAATCCGATTCCAAGCCGGCGGTAGAGGGCGAACCATCCATCCGTGTCGAAATAGTATTCGTGGTTGCCGCTCACGGCGAGAACGCCGTCCTTCGCCCTGAGCGCCGCGAGCGGCTCGATGTTCGCGCCCTGCAAACTGGAAAGCCCGTCCGCATAGTCGCCGGTGAGGCATATCAAATCGGCGCCGAGCGCGTTGGCGCGCTCGACGATCGCCTCGGTGCGGCTGCGCGGCGCCGCCGCGCAGGCGTGCACGTCCGTTATATGCACTATCCTGTAGCCGTCGAGCGACTCGGGCAGATTTTCGAAAGACAGTTCAACCGTCCGCACTTCGGGCGGTTTGACGCCGTTCCACACTCCGGCCGCGGCCGCGCCCCACGCAATCGCTGGCAGTCCGGCGAGCCACGCGACGCGTCCGGCCCTGCGCGACAGCGCCTTTTTCACAAACCGGCGGAAAGGCAGCATGGCGACGGACAGGCCGCACAAGATGCATACGCCGGAATAGACCCAGTTCCACGCCCAGATGACGGGCGCGGGCAGTTCGGGGGCGAACGCGTCGCCGCCAAGCAGCGCGAAGAAAAGGAACTTCGCGGCGCCGGCGAAAAGCACGACAGCCCAGACCGCCTTTGCACGCGCGCTCCGCACCGCGCCCCTCGCAAAAAACAGCATCGCAAGGGTCGCGAACAGGAAAGGCAGAACGGTGAATATCGTCTTGAAAAACACGACTGCTCGGCTCCGGAGGCGGACGGGCGTCAGTACAGCAGGAATTTCATCATCTCGGACGAAGTTTTGCAGGACGACAGGCGCGCGATGCCGTCGTTTTCGCGCAGTTTCCGGCTGAGATACGACATCACGCGCAGGTGGGGGGCGGAGCCCTGCGAGGGAGCGATGGTGAGAACCACGATCCGGACCGGTCCGTTGTCTATGGTGGGATAGCCGGGTATCCCGTGCTCGTTCCCTACGATCGCGACAGCGCCCACGAGATCCTTCACGGCGTCGGTGCGGCCGTGGGGAACGGCAAGCCCGCGGTCAAGCCCCGTGGACATCGCGTTTTCGCGGGTCATCACGGCTTCTTTCGCCTTCGCCGCGTCTGTTATCGCGGCGGGATTCGTCTTGACGATTTCCGCTATCATCTTTTCCACGAGATCGTCAACCGACGAAGCGTCTATGCGCGGAATGGCGATAAACCTGCGGATGCAGTGCAGAACGTCGGAATCCCCGGAGAGCCTGGCCTTCTGGCCTTCCTTCATGAAAGACGCTATTTCGCCGGATTTCAGCGGCTTGGCGAACTCCTGCGCGAGAGAATTCAGTTCAGTGCATATTTCGACTATAGCGGTGCCGATGAACGCCTCTTCTTCCGGCGTGCATTCGAATTCTATCGTGTCGCCCCGGCGGCGGGTCGTTATCTCGGCGGTGTCGCGCGACACGTGCCAGATGTCTTCCTCGGGGTTCAAAAGCGAAGTGAAAAAGCCCTCGTTGCGGAACGCAGCGATGAGACGGTCGATCATAACGCGCGCGGCGTTGTCGCTGCCGAGTTTGAAAGATACGGGGCGGGAATCTTTCGTGCTGGCGAGGTCGTCCCGCGCGCCTGGGCGCTTGACGTTGAAAAGCGCCACGAGCGCCGGCGGCGCCACGAGCGTCGTCACAAGGGTCATCATGATGCCGATGCCGAACACCTTGCTGTCGAGATATCCCATCGAAAGGCCCATGCCGGCTATGATGAGCGCCACTTCGCCGCGCGGTATCATTCCGGAGCCGATGCGCAGCGCGCCTACCGTGTTGAACCCGCAGAAATACGCCGGGAGGGCGCATCCGAGTATTTTGGCGAGTATCGAAAGCGCGGTGTATATGGCGCCGAAAACGAGAACGTCGCGAGACGCGAGCTGCGAAAGATCCACGAGCATGCCCATCACGCAGAAGAATATCGGCACGAAGAACGTGTATATCGACTGCAGGTTCTCCTGTATCAAATGGCGTATGTCTGTGCGCGAAAGCGCCAGCCCCATCACGTACGCGCCGATTATGAGCGAAAGATCCATCGCCTGGAATATCGACGCGATTATCAGAGCCATTGCGAAAGCGAGCGTAGCCACCGCCACCGGCGATTTGAAAAGTTTCAGCACGAAAGATATCTTGCGCGCCAGCGCGAGACCGAGGACCGTGCCTATGAGCCACACGCCGAACGCCTTAGCCGCGACCATCCCCACGTCCCCCCACGGAAGGGAATGCGCGCCTGAGGCGCCTGCGCCAGCGCCGGACGCCGACTTTATCACGCCCAGGCCGATCGCAAGCACGACGATGCCAAGGACGTCGTCTATCACCGCGCTCGCCATAATCGTGACGCCCTCGCGCGAATCCATCTTCTTGCGCTCGGACAGGATTCTCGCGGTTATCCCCACCGACGTCGCCGTGCCGAGTATGCCCATGAACAGGGCGGGCGGCGAAAACATGGAAAGATTGTCGAACATCGGAATCGGAATGAAATGGTGCAGCAGCGTGTCGCCGAGCCACGGCAGCGGCATGGACGCGCACCAGTTGCCGAGGAGGAACGAGACGACGACGCCGCCGATGCCGATTATCAGCCCCGCGAACGAGTACCTCAGGAACATCTTGAAGTTCGTCTCCACGCCGGACAGGAACAGAAGCACCACCGAAGCGATCGTGCATATCCCGTAAAGTTCGACGGACACTGGGAAATCGGCCGTGCCGGCGGAAAGCGGGAATATCCCGTGTTCGAAAATATCGAAGCCCCACACCGTGAAACCGATTTTTCCGAGCGCGTACGGGCCTATGAGCACGCCGGCGCCCAGTTCCCCTATCACACCGGGCATCCGCAGCACCGATGCAAGCATGCCGCCGAGTTTTGCGGCGAAAACTATTATGCCGATCTGCAGAACGAGAAACAGCATTTTGACCGTCATGCTCTTTTCGCGCGACGGCGGATTAATGAGATCGGCCTTGCACTCGCCCACGCATTTTTCGGTTTCGCCGTTTCCGGAAAGCGCATCCACCCTGCAAATGTATTCGCGCGGGACGAGACCTTCCAGTTTGCAGACGCGGTTGGTGGTGTTCACCGCCATGTCGAGCACCCGCTCCGTGGAGCCGGCGCGATAGTCTTTGTACACGCCCACGCCCATTACATCGATATCGCACGGGAAACCGTTTTCCGCCGGCGTCAAAAGCAGCCTGAACCTGCGCGGCGCGCCATCGCCTATCGGCAGCCAGGATCGCGAAAACTGCCTGCCTGCGACGGCCGTGCCTATGACATTCGTCCTGCCGCCGGCCACCGCCATCACCGGCACCGCCTGGGCATCTCCGCTCCGCGGCGTTACAAGCGCGCGCAGCATGATTGAAACTGCGGGGCTGTCCACCCCTGTTATGTCGATTTCCGGCGAAAGAAGCCAGGAGTCGCCCATTTCGGCGTCGAGCCGCAGCGACCCCTCCTGCGTCGAAAAGCACAGATGCATCCCCTGCCAGCCGGAATGGTCCGCTATCGATTCAAGGTAGGACTCGGCGTCTTCCGATTCGCCGGACCGCGAAGGGGCGCCCCTGAACGACTCCCTCCAGACCGGCTCGCCAGCGCCCCCGCCAACGTTGCGCTCGTGGAACAGGGACACCTTGTACATCCGGCCGTCGGCCGCGCCGCTCCACGCCAGCGACAGGGACGAAGCGGTGCAATCGACCATTTCCACGCTGCCGCCGCCCGCAAGGGCAGAAAGTCCGGCGAGAACTGCGGCTAAAGTGCATATAGGTTTTCTGTAGGTTTTCATCGGCGGTGCATTAAGTGCGAAGGCGCAAGTATGCCTTGAACGGTAGGAAAAGGCAAACGGAAAAACCGCGTCTTCATTCGTCAAGCTCCAAAGTCGATTCGTATCCGCGCAGGACGTCCGGCAGCGGGAGAGGATATATGCCCATGGACTGGAGTTGGGCATTTGCCTTGAGCCAGTAGCCATAGGCCTCCTCCTTGGCGGCCTTTCCGCCGGAGAGGCCGGCGCAAAGCCGGGAGAGATGCTTCCCGGCCCTGTCGCGGTACGACACTTCAAGCTTCTGCCGTTTCACGAGTCCGGCGACGTAGCCGTCGATGTCGCCGCCCGCCGCAAGATAGGCGCGCAAATCGCTCTTTATTCCGGCCACTATGCGCTTGAGATCCGCAGTTTCGGTGAAATCCGTCTCCGCAATGCGGATCGGTTCGCGCAGGGCCGCATCGAATTCGGAATCGGCGGGGCGCGGAGCGTCTATGGCCGGGACGGGTCTTCCCGGTTCGGCGAACGCAGCCATCAGCCGTTCGGCGGCGTTTGCAAACGCCGCGGCGGCGGCCTCCACCCGGCGGCGGTCGCCGTTTATCGTCTGCCGCGCCAGCGGCTTGGCCGTGCGGAAAGCGACGGCGGGATTGGAAACCTCCGGAGGCGGCGCCGCGGTGGATTCGCCCGCTTCCTGCTGCGGGGAAACGCGCCGCCCGGCCAAAAACGCGGCGAGTCCGGCGGCAAGCGCGGCGAGAACGGCCGCAGCCGCGGCGACGCGCTTGCGAACGCCGCGGATCTCGCCGTTCGCCTTCGATCCGTCGGCTGCCGCCACCTTGATCGCCTTGATGCCTTTTGCGCGCAGAGAAGCGAACACCTCTTCGCGCGAAGAAGCGTCCATCGCGTCCTCGTGCCGCACTCCGTCCGAGGTCTTATATGCGTAGACGAATTTCATCGTACGCCGGAAACGCCGGCTGCATGCAATCCGCAAATCATTTTTTCCCGGGCCGCGGTATCGCAAGGGCGTTGGACGGTCCGCGCTCCTTGGCTGCGTTGACCTCTTCCCAGATTGCCTTCTGCACGTCGTTCGCCGGTGCCGGGGCCCAGCCTTCGCGACATGCTTTGCGGTAGGTCGCTTCAACGTACGGGACCACCCCGAGCTGCTTCAGGTACCGGGTGCAGCGGTTCACGACGTCCACCGGGAGTTCCGCCACCGGCGAATCGTCGAGCTGCGCGGGATTCCCGATGAATCCGGTCAGAGGATTTTCGTATTCGCTTCCGATGCCGCCGCACAGATAGCAGAATGCGCGGAGAAGCTCCATCTGGGCGCGGCGTTTCACATTCTTGTCCTTGAACCTGCCGACATTCACTTTCGCCCACTTGTCCTCGGGAGCGACGAGTATCGCCGGGTCGGTCGCATTGTCGACCACTATGACAACGGCCTTTGCTCCGGTGCCGAGAAGGTACTTGCCCGTGTCAGCGAGGTCCTCGGCCTTCGCGTCTACCGCATCGATTCTTATGCGCAGATATCTGGCGAGCACGCCCATGGTCTTGGCGATGTCTTCCGTTCCGACCGTCCGCTGGAGGTTGGCGTATACGATCCGGCCCTTGCCTTCGGTTTTGCGCACGATGCCGCCGGCGTATGCGATGCGCTGCGCCCGCTGTTTCTCGCGGTACGCCGCGCGGCGGTCGGGAGGCAGAGCCTCAAGCGCGGCCCGGCGCTTTTCGTAGAACGCCTTGAGCTCCTCCTTCGTCATCTGGTTCATGGGCTTTTCCATGACCGGAATCGTGGGAAATTCCGGATCCGGGGCGGTCGAAGCGATTACCGAGCACAGGACGGCAGCCGCAAGCACGAGATGTTTTTTCATTGTCTGTTTCCTCCTTCGGGTTGTACGTTCTTGTCCGCCTCTTTCGCCGCGCGCAGTTTGCGGTAGCGTTCAAGCTGGTAGTAAGTGGCCTTGGGAATCTTCAGCGGAGAGCATCCCTTGCTTTCCAGCATTTTGTTGGACGCTTCGACGAACTGTCCGTATTCTTCGTCGGTGAATTCGCCGCTCTTGCGGATCTGGCGAAGCTCCTGCTCGAGGTCCCGCTTGTACTGTCCCATCTCGATAAGCTGGTCGAACTGCTCCTGCATCACCTGCCCGAAGGTTTTGTTTTCCCTGCGCATCGTCTCGAGTATCTCTTTCTTCGTTTCGCGCACGTACTCGCGCAGCTTCCTGTTGTATTCGTTGTCCTGGCCCTCGGCGAGCGCGACGTCCTCGGTCAGCGATTTCTCGAAGTCGCGTCCGATCTTGTCGAACCGCAGGCCGCCTTCCATTGGAGTTCCGGGGACGATTTCGAGAAACGCGCCGATAAGGTCGTCGCTGTCATACTTGAATTTCTGCGGCGGCTCGGGACGGCGGGGAATCACGCGGCGCGGATATTTTTTCGCCGTGGACGGCGCGCGGCGCGACTTCGGCTTCGACTCTTCCCGTCCAGGCTCCGCCTCTGCTGACGGGACCGGCTCCGGCGCCAGCGGCGCTTCCGCCCCGGTCTTTTTCTCCTCAGGAGCGGGCGCTGGGGCCGGATCCGGCTTCGGGACCCGCGCAGGGGCGGGTTCCGCCGTACGGCGCGGCGCATTTCCTTCCGGGTCTCCGGGCGGAGGATTTCCGCCTTTGAAAAAGAACCACGCGCAGATCGCCGCTGCGACAACGACAGCGCCGGCGGCGATGCCGCGCGCCGCGCGCGGCGGCCTGCCGCCACGCGGTTTGCGGACTTTCGAGGCGCCTTCCTGCACGGAAAGCGCAGAGATGCCGCGCTTCTTCAGTTCGGCCCACACTTCCGCTTTTCCCGGCACATCGAGTTCGAGCGACTCCGTCTCGCCCGTCCCGCCCCGGTATGTCACTGTAAAAACCATTGTCTTTCTCCGCTGGGGAATCAGCGGGGCAAGTATAGCATTTCCGGCCCGTTCCATGCACTTCCGGCGTTCCGCTTCCATCGCGGTCTTGCACAGGCGGGGAACATAGTCTATAAAAGGGATCGCGTTTTCCGCATTCCGCCCAGGCAACGAAAGGAGACAAGGGATGTCGGTTCCGTCAATGGACAAAATGATGAAGGCATATATCGAATCGGCGAGCATCGAAAGGCTCAAATGCGGGCGTCCCGGCGACGGGACCGTGAAAAACACGCTTGCGGGATTCCGGCGCTTCATGCGCTGGATACGCGCCCGGGCGGAAAAGCGGAGCGCCGAATGCGCAGCGTCCGGGGGCGAGTACCCTCCGGTGTCGATTGTGCGTTCAGCGCTCATACACAAATACCTCGCAGACATGCTGAAGGACGGAACGCGCCCCATAACGGCGGTTTCATCGCTCTACCAGCTGCGGCAGCTCTTCGCCAAATGGGTTCTGCCGTATTACGAAGACCGCGGATGGAAGATTCCGCCGTTTCCGTCCTTCGGGCACAGGCCGAAAGCGCCGCGCTACCGCCGCCCGGACGCCGCCACGCTCGCAAAGGTGAAAGCCTGGTATGTCGCGCTGCCGACAGACGAAACATGGTTTGCGGCGACGATGATGCTGGAGTTCGCCATGCGCAACGGAGACATCATGCGCCTGAAACGCGACAATTTCGTGGAACGCGGCGGAAGGATTTTCCTGAACTACGTCCCGCACAAAACGGAGCACTCCTCGGGACGCATCGTGAAGTGGCCGGTGCATCCGTCGATATGGGAGCGGATGCGCACGGTCTTCACCTGCGGAGACCCGCCCGCGCTGGACGAAGCCGTATTCGACACGCTCAACGCCGCCATGCGCGCCTTGGGCTTCGAAGGGACCAAAGGCGCGTATGAACTGCGCAAAATCTGCGTCGACCACATATACCAGAAATTCGGCGCGGAGATGGCCGTGTCCATTTCCGGAGACGACATCCGCACGATCATGCACTACTACGCCGACCCTGCGCAACCAAACATCGGCGACATCCGCGTGGCCGACCTGCTTTGACCCCGCCCGCGCAGATCTCCGCGCGCGGGGTCAGTCCCAGCGGTCGCGGTCGAGCGCGCGGTACTGAACCGCTTCGGAAACATGTTCCACGTTCACAGACGGCGATCCTGCAAGGTCGGCTATGGTGCGCGCCACCTTCAGGATGCGCGTGTAGGCGCGCGCGGACAGGCCGGTTTCCGCTATGCCAAGGCGCAGGAAATCGCGCGTTTCCCTGTCGAGACTGCAAAACTCCTCGAGATCGCGCGCAGGCATGTCCGCATTGCAGAAAACGCCCGGCCTGTCAGCAAAACGCTCCGTCTGCACCCTGCGAGCCGCAATCACGCGGGCGCGGATTGCGGCAGAAGGCTCGCCGGGGGCGAGTTCCGAAAGCTCGCGGTATTCGACCGGCGGCACCTCGATTTGAATGTCGATGCGGTCGAGAAGAGGACCGGATATCCTGCCGCGGTACGCCTTGATCTTCCCGGGAGGGCATCGGCATTCGCGGTGCGGATCGCCCAGATATCCGCAGGGGCACGGATTCATGGCGGCGGCAAGCGTGAAGCGCGACGGGAAATCGCAGGATGCGGCGGCGCGGGAGATTGCCACATGTCCGTCTTCGAGCGGCTGGCGGAGGACTTCCAGAACGTTGCGTCGGAATTCGGGCAGTTCGTCCAGAAAAAGCACTCCGCGGTGGGCGAGGGACACTTCGCCGGGGATTGGATGCGTGCCGCCGCCGAGGAGTCCTGCGTCCGACACCGTATGGTGGGGCGCGCGGAACGGCCTGCGCGTCATGAGCGACACGCCGGGCGGCAGTTCGCCGGCGACGGAATGTATCCGCGTGACTTCCACCGCTTCTTCCGCAGTCAGCGGCGGCAGTATGGATGGGATTCTGCGGGCGAGCATGGTCTTGCCGGCGCCGGGGGAGCCGGACATTAGAATGTTGTGGCCGCCGGCGACGGCAACCTCTATGGCGCGTTTTGCGGATTCCTGTCCGCGCACATCCGCGAAATCCTCGCCGGAATCGAGCCCGGCCGCGAGAAGAGCGTCAATATCTATCTTGCGGGGCTTGATTTCAAGAGTTCCTTCGAAAAACGCCGCGCATTCGCGCAGATCGCGCACCGGATAGACGGCAATCCCGCCGGCCGCGCAGGCTTCGTCGGCGTTCTCCTCGGGGACTACAATTCCTTTTTTGCCCATGCCGCGCATCGCAAGCGCCACGGAAAGCACGCCGCGCACGCGCCTGATGCCGCCGGAAAGCGACAATTCGCCGGCCATGGCGAAATCCTCCAGCGGGCGGGCGCATTTCAAGGAACCGGCCGCGGCAAGAAGGCCTATGGCGATAGGGAGATCGAAATGCGGGCCTTCCTTGCGTATGTCCGCAGGAGCCAGGTTCACGGTCACCGTGCCGTCGCGCATGCGCCATCCGGAATTGTTCACGGCGGTCCAGACGCGGTCCTTCGCCTCTTTCACCGCCGCATCGGGGAGTCCGACAATTGAAAACTGCGGACTCCCGCCGCACGCGCTGACTTCTATTTCAACCGGCACGGCATCTACGCCGGCTATCGCGGCGGAATGGCATTTTGCAAAATTCGGCATTTGACTGTCGCTTTCCGGCGGCCTGCCGCCGCCATGCATTTTCGGGGATTATCGCAAAAAACTCCGCGGCGGGCAACGGAAAATCCGGGCGGACGCGGCGGAGATCAATCCTCGCGGACGCATGACGGTTTGTCGCCCCTGCCGAGCAGCCAGGCGTACGCCTGCTTCATCTGCGATGCAATGCTTTTCCAGGAAAAATCGCGCTTCATCCATTCGCGGCCTCTCGCGCCCATCTGCGCAAGGCGTTCGCGCGGAGCGGACATGGCCTCCTCCATCGCAGCGAGGAACCGGTCTTCGTCGGCGGAGACCCACCATCCGCATTCGTTGGCGGCAAGTCCGCTCCACGGGGTTCCGCGCGAACATATGGCAGGGACGCCGCAGGCGAGCGCCTCGGCCACCGACATTGCGAAATTCTCGGTATGCGACGGGAAAGCGAGGCAGTCCGATCCGGCCATGAAGCGGAATTTCGCGTCACCCTTGATTTCCCCCTCGAATGCGACGCGGCGGCATCCGAGTTCCGCGGCGAGCGAGCGCATGCGATCTGCGTATGGATTGGCTTCGCAAGGCCCCGCTATGGAAAGATCCCAGTCGGGGTAGCGGTTTTCGAGCCGAGCCCAGCAGCGCAGCAGGGTTTCAATGTTTTTGACGGGATGTATGCGGCCGAGGAAAAACATACGGCGCCGGGGACCGGGTTCCCGCGCGGGCGGGAGCCCGGGAACGTCGATGCCGATAGGCAGAACCACCGCCGGCTTGCGAAATCCCCGCGCGCGGATGTCGGAATATTCACTGTCGGACGTGGCAACCCACATGTCGGCCGCGCGCATGGCTGCGAACTGGCCGATGATTCCGGCAGCCAGTTTCTTCCAGCGCGAACGGCGAAGCGCCCACGGGGCAAGCGTTCCATGAGGTTGAAGCACGAACTTGCAGCGCGTGCCGCGCGCGGCGCGCCAAGGGTATATGTTGGGCATCATCCAGAGACTGTTGCCATGCACTATGTCGGCGGTCGCGCACGCCTCGCGGAGTTTGCGGTACATTTCCGGGGATCGCCCAAGCGAACGAGGGAAAGACTTGCGCGGCGAAGTCACGACCTTGAACGGACGATGCGGCGGCAGGCTCGATTCAAGAGTATGGAGTTCCACTTCGCATCCAGCGTCCGCAAGACCTTCGCAAAGCCCCGGAACGCAGTAACTGACGCCGTCAGCCCCGGAAGCCACACACGGCACTACATGCAGGATTTTCATGCGAAGCATCCTCCGGAAACCGTCAATACACCTGATGCGACAATTGTTTCTGCCTGCCTATATCCACCATGAGCGCGGAAAAACAGGCCGCCCAGCATACTCCGCCGGTGGCTGTAACGGAAAAGAACGTCCCCTCACCAAAATTAGACACGAGAAACGTGGACATGGTCGCGAGAAAACAATAACACCCGTTTTTCTTTGCGGCGCTGTAAAGCGCAAGGACGAACGCAAGCATAAGCGCGGCGCCGATTATACCGCCTTCCTCAAGCACGAAAGCGGGCATGAAACCCTTTTCAATCGGCGCTGACGCCAGTTGCGCCAGACTGTCGAACTTGCTTTCCTGCATTGACTTGGAAACCTGAAAGCCGTTTCCGATTATTGGCGACTGGCGGAAATAGTACATCGACTGCTCTATCTTACCCATGCGGGTGGAAAGCATCTCGTCCACATCGAACTGCTTGTCCTTTCCGTATTTCATCGAAAAGTCCACAACCCTTTGTTTGAATCCCGGTGCCGCAGCGAACAGCACGAGAGCCAGAACCGAAAATCCCATGACCACGGACATGATCCAAGCCTTTTTGCTCCCCGGAGCGGTTTTCGCGCCTTGCGAAAGAAAGGCGCAGAAAACAACGGCAAACAGCAGCGAACCCATTGCCGTGCGGCTTCCTGTCATGTACACCACCACGGGAGCGCACAACATTATGACATAATACAATTTCGCCTTCCGGCGGATATTAAACACGTAATCTGCCAGAACGAAAGAAAAAAGCACAGCAGCAGTGGAACCGAGCGACTGCGAATGAAACGACACGCCGTTGTAAAGACCCGCCATTTCCTGCAGTCTCTGAAGTTTTTCCGCCTCGCTGAGATGCGCGAAATATACATTGAGAGCCGTCATGTCCATAGACCGGGATATCCCCGGAAACGGATACAGCAACAGCGACACTACGATGAAAAAGAATGCGCAGACAAGCACTGTAGCCCGGATTTTGTCGACATCGACCTCTCCTGCCGCTCCTATGGAACATGCGGACGCACCTGCCAATATGAAAACCGCCATCAGAACTATCTTCGATTCGCTCACCAAGGGAGCCCATCCGGTCATTGAAGCGCCTGCCTGGAAAACGAGGTACATTAACAGCAAAGACACCGGTCTCAGCGCAAGAGGCCATTTTTTCCCCGAGGCCTTGGAAGACAGCACGAGGAAAAAAATCAAAAATATGAAGCGCACCACAATCAGGAACATCCCGGAACGAGAAAAAATGGCGGGTGTCGTATTTACGTACATCGTACAGAAAAGATATACGCTGAACAACATGGCAACCTGCCTGTGGGCGCTCGCTGCCGCCGTTATAGCGATGGGAATGTAGACCAATATGCCGTATCCTTTTGTGAATTTCAGAAAAAGCAGCATCGCAAGCACCTGAAACAGCTGGCGCTTGAATTCTTTGAGATTGTACGCCGGCGGCGCGACATCCCATGCTGACGATTCTGAAGGCATATCCGGTTTCCGCAGTCCAGTCGAAATCAGGCGAGTTCGTTCTGCCGCGCCACAAGGGAGCCGCCGGCGTATTTCTCGCGGAGCTTGGGTTTTTCGATTTTGCCGGTGGGATTGCGCGGCACCGGAGCGAAAATTATCTTGCGCGGCCTTTTGTACCGCGGAAGCGGCTGGCAGAATGCATTGACCTCGTCCTCGGAAAGGGTCGCGCCTTCTTTGACTTCGACTATCGCGGCCGCGATTTCCCCGAGCCGGAGATCCGGGAGCCCGATGACGGCAACATCCTTCACGGCTGGGTGCGCCCGGAGAAAATCTTCTATCTGGACCGGGTACAGATTCTCCCCGCCAGTGATAATCACATCCTTTTTGCGGTCGACAAGATATATGAAACCGTCGCGGCGCTCCGCCATGTCGCCCGTATAAAGCCATCCGTCCGGCGACAGGACGTCCTCAGTTGCCTTTCTGTCCTTGTAATATTCACGCATCACGCCCGGCCCGCGCACGGCAAGTTCGCCCACGGATCCGTCAGGGACTTCGGCGCGGGACGGAGAAACGATTTTCGCCTCCCATCCGAAACCGGGAACGCCAATCGCGCCGACGCGATCCGTATTCTCCACGCCAAGGTGGACGCATCCCGGGCCGGTGGATTCGGAAAGCCCGTAATTGGTATCATACTGGTGGTGCGGAAACACGCGCTTCCAGCGCTTTATGAGCGATGGCGGAACCGGCTGCGCGCCGATATGCATCAAACGCCACCGGGAAAGATTGAAGTCCTCGAGTTTGAACTCCTTGCGGTCGAGCGCATCGAGGATATCCTGGGCCCACGGGACAAGCAGCCACACTATGGTGCATTTCTCCTCGGAAACCGCACGGAGTATCCATTCCGGCTTGACCCCTTTCAAAAGCACCGCCCTTCCTCCGGAAATCAGAGAGCCGAACCAGTGCATTTTCGCGCCGGTGTGGTAGAGCGGCGGTATGCAGAGGAAAACGTCATCCGCAGTCTGGCCGTGATGGTTCTGCTCGGTACGGCACGCATGCAGCAGACAGCGATGGCGCAGGACTATGGCTTTCGGAAATCCCGTGGTCCCCGAAGAGAAATAGATTGCGGCATCGTCTTCCTCCGCAAGCGGTACGGCAGGCTTGCGCGACGAACAGAATGAAACAAGCGACCTCCACGACTCGGCGAAAGAGGGGCAGTCGTCACCGACATACAAACGCAGTTTGACGCGCGGAATGCTGTCGGCTATGTCTTCGACGCGCCCGGTGAACTCCGGGCCGAAAACCAGCGCATCCGCGTCTGCAAGATCGAGGCAGTACTTGATTTCCCCGGCGGTGTAGCGGTAGTTCAGCGGAACCGCAAGCGCACCTGTGCGCAAAATGCCGAAATAGACCGGCAGCCAGTCCAGGCAGTTCATCAGCAGAATTGCGATTTTGTCGCCTTTCTTGATGTTCCTGGTAAGGAGGAAATTGGCAAAGCGGTTTGCCTTCTCTTCAAACTGCGCCCACGTCATTTCGCTGCGGAACGAATCCACGCGCGACGATTCGACGAGCGAATACTCGCGCCATGTCGTGCCGCGGCTTTCAAGCTCCTGCGGGTTGATCTCGACGAGTGCCACTGCATCGGGATTCTTGCGTGCGTTTTCCGAAAGTATATCTGTTATGACCATTGCGGCGACCTTTGCAATACGTTCCCGGTTCGAAAAAAGCCGTACCCGGCAGTTGCGGCCATTCCGCCCGCCGAAGCCCGGAGCGTCTGTTTCATTCCAAGCCTCCTGCTCCGGCAACCGCGCCGGCGGACCCGCCAGGCAGTATCGAGCGCAAATACGCGCCGTATGACGATTTCCCGTATGTCGCTGCGATTTCCGCAAGCCTGCGCGCATCGATCCATCCGTTGCGCCAGGCAATCTCCTCGATACATGCTATGCGAAGCCCCTGACGCTCTTCTATCGCGCGGACAAACGCCGTGGCGTCGGCGAGGGAATCGTGCGTCCCCGTGTCGAGCCACGCCACGCCGCGGCCGAAACGCTCCACCCGGAGGCGGCCCTGAACGAGATACGCGCGGTTCACGTCCGTTATCTCGTATTCCCCTCTGGGAGAAGGTTTGAGAGATGCCGCGACGTCCACGACATCGGCAGGATAGAAATAGAGGCCTACAACCGCAAAATTGGATTTCGGCGCAACCGGTTTCTCTTCAATCGAAACGACTTTGCCTGAGGAATCAAACTCTACAACTCCGTAGCGTTCGGGATCGGACACGTGGTAGCCGAACACCGTGGGATCTTGCGATGCGGAGGCTCTGCACAGCATCGTGCGAAGTTCCGCCCCGTAGAAGATGTTGTCACCGAGGACGAGACAGGCGTCCGAGCCGTCGAGAAACTCCCTGCCGAGGACAAACGCCTGCGCAAGACCGTCGGGACGCTCCTGCACCTTGTAAGACATCTTCATGCCCAGACGGGAACCGTCGCCGAAAAGGCGCTCGAACTGCGGCGTGTCCTCCGGCGTTGAAATAATCAGCACCTCGCGTATGCCCGCGAGCATAAGCGTGGACAGCGGATAAAACACCATGGGCTTGTCGTACACGGGCAGAAGCTGCTTCGAAACGACGCGCGTCAGCGGATGGAGGCGCGTCCCGGCGCCGCCAGCAAGTATGATGCCTTTTCTCATTGCCTGTGCACCCCCGCCTGCCCGCGCTCACGATACGCCGAGGCGCTCGCCGGAATACCGGTTTTCGCGGATTGGCCGCCACCACCATTCGTTTTCAAGATACCACTTCACGGTCGAACGGATGCCGCTTTCAAACGTCTCGGACGGACGCCATCCCAGTTCTCTCTGGAGTCTGGACGGATCAATCGCATAACGCATATCATGGCCGGGGCGGTCTTTCACGAATGTTATCAAGTCGCCGTACCGTCCCGAGGGCCTTGGTTTCAAGGCGTCGAGCGCTTCGCAAACGGCCTGCACGACCTGAAGGTTTGTGCGTTCGCTGCGCCCGCCGACGCAATATGTCGAACCGGGCGCGCCGGAGGAATGCACCAGCCGCAAAGCGCGCACATGGTCGTCCACATACAGCCAGTCGCGCACGTTCGATCCGTTTCCGTAGACCGGCAGAGGCTTCCCTTCAAGCGCGTTCAGCGTAACGAGCGGGATGAGCTTTTCCGGAAAATGGTACGGCCCGTAGTTGTTCGAGCAGTTTGTCAGAAGGACGGGAAGCCCGAACGTCTCATGCCAGGCGCGCACGAGATGGTCGCTCGCCGCCTTTGAGGCGGAATACGGCGAACGCGGCGCGTAAGGCGTGGTTTCGGAGAAGAACCCGTCCGCGCCGAGCGAGCCGAAGACTTCGTCCGTCGATATGTGCTGAAAGCGGAACGATTCCCGCTCGCCCGACGGAAGGCCGCGCCAGTATTCGAGGGCGGTCTGCAAAAGTACGGCGGTGCCGTCCACGTTCGTGCGCACAAATTCGAGCGGCCCGTCTATCGAACGGTCCACATGAGACTCGGCCGCGAGATGGAACACTCCGGTCGGGCGGAATTCCGCAAACGCGCGGCGCATCGCTTCCGCATCGCAGATATCGGCCTGGAGAAACCGGTACAACGGGGATGCTGAAACTTCGCGCAAGGATTCGAGATTTCCCGCGTAGGTAAGTTTGTCCACGACAAGCGTCTCGCCCGCTCCGTCGCGCACAAGCGCCCGTACCAGCGCAGAACCTATGAATCCCGCGCCTCCGGTCACGATAAATCTCGCGCCCATGTTCCGCCCCTCCAGTTTTTACTCGTCGTCCGCCACGTCGGCATCGGTTGCGCGCGGCGCGCCACCCGTTTCAGACGGCGCGTTCTCGGCAACTGCCGCATCGCCGGAAGCCTTCTTTTCCGCTCCATCGCGCTTTTCCGCCTCGGAGCGCGGCCTGTAACCGTACGACGAGTAGGAGCGGTAGCCGTAACGCCCGTAGCTGTACGAATAGGAGTTTGAACTCGGCATGAACGCCGATCCGCCGGAAATCTCCACGTCGTTCACTATCACGCCGATCACCGTGGCGCCGGCCTCAGTAAGGTGGCGGGTGGCGTGCTGGATTGGCTTGAAGCGCGTACGATCCGGGCGGCACATCACAACCACGGAATCAACGAGCGGCGCAAGTGTCATCACATCGCCGACAACTCCATACGGCGGCGAGTCGACAATCACGCGTTCATAGTTGTCGCGCGCCCACTGCAGAAAGTCGGGAACGATCTGCGATCCCATCAAGGAAGCGGGGTTGACTCCTTCCGGCGACAAAGACACCGCCAGATCCAGATTTTCAATGCCGGACGGCAGCACCAGCGATGCGAATTTCGACTCGTCTCCGGTGGTCAAAACATGCGCAAGCGAATGCTCGTTGTCCGTCTTCACGCCCCAGACCGTCGCGTGGCGCGGACGGCGCAGGTCGAAGTCGACGAGCAGCGTCTTCTTGCCTGCCTGCGCGTTTGAAATCGCCATAGAGCAGGATGTGATCGTCTTTCCTTCGCCTGGCTGGGTGGACATGGTAAGAATTACGCGCGATATCATCTGGTAGCGAGGCGAATCGAGAAGATTTCTCAGCCCTGCGACCGATTCCGCAAACTGCGAATACTTGTCGTCCGCGACGAACCGCGCCACCTGCTCGCGCTTTTTGCGGCGGACGTGCGGCAATACGGCAAGGACACGCAGCGACAGACGCTGTTCGATGTCGGATATGCCTACGATAGCGTCTTCCAGATGGTCCAGTATCAGAACGAAGAGAAGCCCTACGCCGAGTCCCAGCAGGCCGCCGACCGTGAATATCATCAGGGGCTTCGGCAGTATCTGCACGGCCGGAGACGCGCGGCCGCCTTCCACGAGGTGAACCTTTTCAAGATTGCCCTCCGCCTGGCTGCGGGCGTCCGTGAGCCTTGTCAGTATCTCGTTGTACGCGTTCGATTCGACTTTAAGCTGGCGCTCAAGCGAAGAAAGCTGCGATTCGGCCTTGGCAATCTCGCCGTCGAGCATGCTGAGTTCGCGCTGCAGCCTGTCGCGGCGCGCGCGCACGTTCTCCGCCCTCGCCGAAAGCGCGGAAAGGTTGCCGACCGACGTCTTGTAGGACCAGCTCACGGCCTCGTTGAAATTCGTGAGCGCATCGTTGAGCGCTATCTGCGCCTTGACCATGTTGGGATGGCGGTCGTCAAAGGCGCCGCTTGCGCGCAGCTGGCGCAGCTCGAGGCTCACCGCTTTATATTTTTCGTGCCACCTGTTTATCTCGGCGGCGCGCGGCACGGCTTCGGGAAGCGTGGCAAAATCTTCGGGATTGTTTTGGATGTTCTTGAGTATCTCGACCGTGGTCTTGGCGGTTTCCTCGGCTGTTTCAAGATTCGCGGTCTCCGATGCGCTGCGCTGCAGATCGGAACTCATCAGATCGCGCTGCGTACGCATTGACGGAATCTTGTTCTGGAACATTATATTGCGCTTCTTCTCCTCGATCTCCTCGATCTTGCGGCGCGCCTTGTCGGCGTCGTCCTGCGTCTGGGCCACCGCAGCGTTCGCCCTCTCTTTGTTTTCGCGCACCGTCGCAGCTTCGATCGCCTTTACGTATTCAGTGGCCAGTTCGCTTGCAAGCTCCCGCTTGTCGGAGCGCACTATAACGCTGATGAGGCGGGAATTGCGAACGGGTTCGATTTCCGAACCGCCGAGCGTTCCTACTATGTCCGCCTGCGTAAGGCGCGTATCCGTGTGGTTCTCCCTGTATTTCTCCGCCACGGAAACGAGCAGGTCGGGAGAGCGCCAGGAAGGCTTCCGCGTATTGAGTATCTCGGAATACCCCGAGCCGTACTCCGGCGAGAACGCGCTCAACGCGTCCCTTCCGCCGTATTTGTTGCCGATATCGATCATGAACGTGGCGGACGACTGGTAGACCGTCGGGGAAATACGGTAGATCGCGAACGACACTATCAAGCCCACGAGCACGCACACGAACACGCTGATCCAGCGCTGCCGCACAACTCGCAGGATGCGCCCCAGCGAAATCGTGCCGATTACCGATTCGCCGCCTTCCTCGCCGCGCGGCGCGCCGTAGTAGTACCCGCCGCCGTACGAGCCGTACGCTCCGCCGCCGTAATACGCTCCGCCGGAATAGTAGGCCGGCGCGTTCGAACCGGCCGCCCCCTTCCCGTAATACAGAGGCCTTGATTTCGATTCTGTGTTTTCAGCCATTTGACACTTCTTTCTCTTCGTACGTGGCTTTCACCGCCGCCTTCTTTTTGCTCTTTGGAAACGACCCGGCGGAAATGCAGCATGAAAGCGCCAGCGGGACGAGCGCCGCGCACTCGCCCATCATTCCGTACCGCGAACAAAGGACGAATGCCGCAAGCGCGAACGGAAAAACAAATGCAATGCTCGAAAATCCCATGATTGCAGGCGGGTCCTCCTGCTTCCGCTCGTATCCCGCAAACGCTTTGACCGCGCGGAAGCACCATTCCGCCGCGATGACAACCGCGACGGCGATTAGAAACATCAGTCCGATTATTCCGTGCTCAAGCGTGAATCCGGCAAAAAAACCGGCCGGTCTCGTCCTTTCTATATCGACGGGAAGCGGTTTCCACAACCTGTTCCTCTCTGCCCCGTCCTGAAGACCCGCCACATATTCCTTCGCCCGCACCCCGAACGCACCGTCTCCGCAACCCGTCCACCGGTCGCGCCCGTTTTTCCAAAGTCCGGACGAGATTCCTGAAACGGCCGCTTTGGCTGCGGCATCCATTTCCGCCGCTTTCGACGCAGACTGCTCCAGTTTCGCGGCGGCCGCCCCCGGTACTGAAAACAACGCTACGAACACCGCACCGGCGGAAACCGTCGCGACAATGAACGCCCGGACCAAACTCACCAGCGACACCGACGATCCGCACCTGAACATCGCATAAAACGCCGGTACGGCGAGAACCCCCGCCAAAACATACGACGCCTGCGGCGGAGAAAAAACCGCCGCGCAGGCCATGCAGCCCGACAGCCCGATTCCGGCCGTGTAAGGAGCGGCTTTCCACCTGTATTCCGCCGCGCTTTGGGCGCCTGCTATTCCAAGAAGCGCGCAAAGACCGAATGAAACGCCGTAGGACGGACTTGAAAACATATCCGCCAACGCCACATCGCGGGCGATGGGACTGCCGGCGCAGGCGAACGCCACCGCCACCCATCCGCATATGCCGGCAATGAACGCCAGACAAAGCGAAAACGCAGTCCTCGCCTTCGCGCCAAGCGCGTGCCGCGCTATCGGCACCGCAGTCGCAAGAGTCACTGCAATCGCAAACCACCTTGCTCCCGACGCGGCATCGACAGCGGTAGGCATGCCTTCCCACCGCGGCCCTTCCACCGCCCAGCGCGCGGCGCGGACGGAATACACGAATTCAACCCCGGCATTCAGCCAGCGGACAAGGGAAAACGCAAGCGAAGCGGCGAGCAACCAGAAAACCGGATCTTTTGCAATCTCTTCAAGCGTGCGTCTGCGCGCGTCAGACCGCGTCTCCTTCAACCTTACGGAAGGCTCTACCACCGCCCATTCCCAGGCAATCGCACAAAGGCATAAAACGGCGGCGACGCCGGAATTTCCCGATGGAAACGAAGCAAGAAACACCGAAACCGCACAGAGAAGCGCAAGATGGAACGCCAGACCGTATTTTGAAAGTATGTACATCTTTCGTCCGCCGCGGAGCCTCTCCTAAACTTGAAACGCGCCCTGTACAAGCCAGAGCGCGTTTCTTTTCCGGGGCGCCACCCTGCGGCGTCAGTAGGTGAATGTCAATCCCGTAGTCACGCGGAAGCGGTCGTAGTCGCCGCGCGATCCGCCTGACGTGTAAGTCGGTCCGGACGAACTCATGCGCGTGATGTACGACACTGCCGCATGAATGTGCGCCCAGCGTGCAAGCGCGTAGTTCGCGCCGATTCTCGCCGTCAGATAGTTGTAATCGTATGTATTGAGGTTCGAATCGGAATAGCTCGAACGGCTCTTGCGGTACAGGAGATCGGCATTCCAGGCGAGCCTGTCCGTCATGCTGTACGTAAGCCCGCTGCCGAGCGTATACGTCTTTGACGCCTGGCCGTAGGCGAATTCAGACGGCTGGTAGTAGCTCATGCCGCGCACGGAAAGGCTCCACTTGCGTGCGAAACGCCAGTTGAGCGAGAGCTGGTAGGTCCAGGAAGTCTGGCTGCGGGTTCTGCCGTATTCGTGACGGCTCGCACCGACTGTCGCGCGATAGTTGATTTTCTCCGTGTCGGGAACAAACGAGCCAAAACCGGTCTGCGCCGTCCATGTGGAGCTTTTCTTGGAGTAGGAGCGAGAAAGCTCGTCGGAGTACTTTTCGTTCTTGTGCGTATAGCTCGAATAGGAACCGGTGAGAATCCAGTCCGTGCGCGAGCCGATCGCCCAGCCGAGTTCGCCACCTGCAGCCCAGGAATCCCAGCCGAACAGCTTTTCATACTTGAACGGATCGTTGTTGTAGCTGATGAAGCTGTAGGAGGCGTGAAGACCCCAGTGGAAACGGTTCAGGCGCTGGGTCAGCGCAAATGCATAGTTGAAGGAACTGCGATCGCGCCAGATGCCTTCTTCATCGTGAGTGATCGAATCGTTGGCGTTGATCTTGCGCCACGACTCGGACATCCTCAGACTCCACTTGTGACCCCAGTTGTCCGTGAATCCTTTTGTAAGGCTCAAATTCTGCCCGTAGCTGTGCTGGTTGTCGCGATCGTGACGCGAATAATGGCTGTAGGTGTAGTAGACGCTCGCGTTGAGGTCGAACGCGCGGTCCGGACGCCGCCAATTGTATGTCATGCGCGGGGTGATGGAGTAGATGACATCGTCCCTGCGCGCAGCACGGCTCGAATTTATGTTCGAGTCGTAGCTGGCGTTTATCGAAACCGCAGGTCTGAGAGTCATCGACCCGTTTGCAAAGCGAATGCCGTCTCCGGGCTTGGCAAAAGCAGAAACGCCCGCACCCGCAATGATTGCCACTGGAAGGATTTTTTTCATTTTGCTCGTCCTGTAATTGCTAACCGTTGTCAAGGCGTCTGTCTGCGAATGCGCTCCCAATAATCCGGCGGGGGCACCGGAGGCTGAGGCTCGGGTTCTCCGGCGGCGCTCGGAGGCTGGGGAATAATATAGGCGCCCTGATCGTTGATCGTAACCTCGGAACCGGCGAAGATATTGTCCACAGGCACGGAGAAGACCGGCGACTGATAGGTCTCGCCGCCCATGATAAGATCGCCAAGCACTGCGGCGCCAAGATTGCCCGTGTCATCGACGCCGAACACCGGGCGGGTCATGTCAGGCTCCGCGCCTTCTTCCACTCCGGCGCTTCCGTTGATGGCATCGTAGTTGTTTTTCGCGGCTGCGGGAAGCCAGGTGTCCTTGGCCACGCCGCGGTCGGCTTCGGGAACGAACTTGTCGGCGAGCGCGTCGCCAAGACCCTCGGGAGAACCGGCGGACGCCTTCACGAACATTGCGATAGCCAACGCGTCGCGCTGGGAAGGATTGTCCACGCCAGGCTGCGAAACTCTCTGCGAAACGGCTTTCATGCCGTCTTCCGCCGCCTTCTGGACTTCAGCGTCGGTATAAGGCTTGGCCGCATTGTTGTTGCGGCCGAACGCCGTCGCGACAAGGCTGTCGCCGACGGCAGGCAGATGCTCGACCGGCACGGTCGCGTAAATCTCGGCCAAAACCGCCTGGACATTGTCCTTGGAAGCAGAGGCGACGGCTGCGGACGCCGCTGCCGCAAAATGCCCGGCCTTCGCCTGCGGCGACTCGGGCAGCGCGGCTATGGCCGCGTTCACGGCTGCGACAAATTCAACCTGCGCAGCCTTGTCCGACTGCAGCTTCGCCATTTCGGCTTTCAGCACGGCCGGATCGGTGGCAGCCTTGGCAACACTGTCCTGCCATGTGACTTTTTTGGCCGCCTGGTTGCCGGACGCCTTTTTCGCGCCTTTCTTTCCAGCCGCGTCCGCCGGGAACGCAGCAAGCAATGCAGCCATTGCCAGCACTATCGCTTTTTTCATGTTGTACCTCTTTCTTCCTTTCTTCTTGGCAGTCTGTGAAAGCCGCCTGTTCAGTAGTTTGCGAATGGAACGTATATCGTGGCGCCGCGCGGAAGTTTGACATCGAGGTCTATCCGTCCTTTGCCGATTTTTGTCAAGCTGTAGCTTTTGCGCGTGATTTTGCCGTCTTTCCCCACGATAGACACTTGAATGTCATCCTTGTCCCCGTCGCTGCGGACGTTGCCGGCAAGTTTGAGCGCGCGCGTGAGAGTGAGATCCCGCGTCTGCGGAATGTCGATAGGACCGGGGGAGCCAACGCACCCCTGCACTATTATGGTTCCCCAGGGCGATGCGCTCGACCCCGCGGTATAATGGAAATTCACGGTCACAAGCGGATTCTTGTAGAACCCCTCGCTGTAGAGTTTTGTTATCTTCTCCCGGATCTCGGGCAAAGTAAGCTTGTCGCATTTTACGGATCCGATGAAAGGAAGCAGAATGTCACCGTCCTGATTCACCTGGAAATCCGCAGGCTGGAGAACTATGCTGCCGTTTGCCGTGACGCCGACATTCAGCACGACGCCCGGACGGGCCGTCGGCTCTTCATTCAAGGCAAGCAACGCGTCTGAATCCGTCGGCACGCGCTCTTCGCCGAATATCGAACGATCGAGATATTCGAACAAAGCGCACCCGCTGAACGCCGCCATCAAGGCGCATAGCGCGGAGAGAACCGCGATTTTCGCTGTTTTCGAAGTAATATCCATGATTTGAAACTGCCTTCCGAGGAGAAAGCGGCGCGTATTATAGACAAAATCGGCCATGGCAGTCAAGCACGATGTTCACAGGACGCCAGCCGGGCGGCGCGGCTCCGTTCGCGCGCGCCTTGACTGCCGGGCGCTTATACGCTAAACTCTTGCCCGTTTCGCGCACCCCGCATGGGTTGCGCAGTCCACAAGGAGAAAAAAGAAAAATGGCTATCAAGGTTGGCATCAACGGCTTCGGCCGCATCGGCCGCATGGTGTTCCGCGCCGCGGTCGAAAACTTCGCAAACGACATCGAAATCGTCGGCATCAACGATCTTCTCGATCCCGACTATCTCGCGTACATGCTCAAGTACGATTCCGTGCACGGCAAGTTCGACCACGACATCAAGGTCGACGGCTCCACGATGACTGTCGACGGCAAGGCAATCCGCCTTACGGCCGAAAAGGATCCCGCCGCCCTCAAGTGGAACGAAGTCGGCGCCGAAGTCGTCGTCGAATCCACCGGTCTCTTCCTCACGGACGAGAAGGCGCGCGCGCACATCGCCGCCGGCGCCAAGAAAGTGATCATGTCCGCCCCCTCGAAGGACGCGACCCCGATGTTCGTCTACGGCGTGAACGACAAGACCTACA
>CACYEO010000014.1 GCA_902773475.1 uncultured bacterium
ACGCCAAAGGAAAGTTGTTTCAAACAGTTGTTTCCCATAATCAAAAAGCCAGACGGTGAATTGCGCAGATGCGCCCGAAAACGCGGCGGGACGGGCGCGCGGCGTTTTGGTATAATGTCCGCCGGTCTTGGCGAGGGTGTCATGGCGAAACCGAAAATAGTCATCTGCATGGGCAGTTCCTGTTTCGCGCGCGGGAACGAGAAAACCGTAGAAGCGTGCGAGAACTTCCTGGCCGCGCGCGGGCTGCGGGACGAGGTCGATGTCGACCTCGGCGCGAGCCTGTGCACGGGCAACTGCGCGGACGGCCCGATCGTGGTCGTGGACGGAAAGACGTACAGGCACGTGGATCCGCTCGTGATGCGCGACATCCTCGAGACCGCATTCCCGGAGAAAGGCTGACAAATGGTCGCAAGCCCCGTCTATACCACGGAAAACGAGTGCCAGGACTGCTACAAGTGCGTCCGGCACTGCCCGGTGAAGGCGATCCGCATAGTGAACGGAAAGGCGTCGGTGATTCCCGAAGCCTGCGTCGCCTGCGGCGAATGCGTCAAGGTCTGCCCGGCGCACGCGAAGAAGATCCGCAGCGATCTCGCCCGCCTCAAGGAGCTGCTCGCTTCCGGCGCGCCGCTCTACGCGTCGGTGGCGCCCAGTTTCGCAGGCTATTTCAAAGGCGTTTCGATCGGGCGTCTCGCGGGCGCTCTCAAACGCATGGGTTTCGCGGGGGTCAGCGAAACGGCGCACGGCGCGGAAAGCGTAAGCGCGCACGTCGCGCGCCTGCTGGACGGAACGGATTCCCCGCTTGTGATTTCGTCGGCGTGTCCCGCCGCTGTGGACATGGTGCGCAAGTACATGCCCGGCTACGCGCGGTTCATATCGCCCCTGCCCTCCCCCGTGCGGGCGCACTGCCGCCTCATCAAGGAGAAGTTCGGCTCCGCGGCCAAAGTGGTGTTTTTCGGGCCGTGCGCGGCGAAGAAGAACGAAGCGGACGCGCATCCCGGCGAACTCGCGCTCGCCGCGATCTTCCCGGCGCTCGAAAAGCTTCTGGAGGAAAAAGGCGTCGATTTCGGCGAAGAGGCCGAACTCGCCCTCGGCCCCGCCGCGGAAGGCCGCTTCTATTCCGTCGAGGGCGGAATGAACGACACTCTGCGCGACGGCAGGACGGACGTGCGCTACGTTTCCGTTTCCGGTCTGGAGGATTTCCGCAGGATGCTCGAGAGTTTCGACCCGGAGGAGTTTTCGCGGCATCCGGAAAAATTCGGGCGCAAGCTTTTCATCGAAGTCCTCGCCTGCCCGGGCGGCTGCGTGAACGGCCCGGCCATGCCGCGCGGCGCTTCCGGGCTTGCCACGCTTTTCGAGACGGACGCCACGGCGCCGATCCAGCCTTCCACGCGCCGCTGCTTCTCGCATTGCGGCGTGTCGAAATACGAGCCTGCCGCCGTCGCGGAGGAGGAGCCTCCGGAGGACGCGATCGCCTCCGCGCTCGCCAGAGTCGGCAAGTATGCGAAATCGGACGAGGTGAACTGCGGGGCGTGCGGCTACGACACGTGCCGGGAGTTCGCGAAAGCGCTCATCGCGGGCAAGGCCGAGGAGGCCATGTGCCACACCTACCTGAAAAAGAATTTCCAGCGCACGTCCAACGCCCTCATAAAGTACATTCCCGCCGGCGTCGTCATCGTCGACGGCGGCGGCGCGATTGTCGAATGCAACGGCATTTTCGCGGAAATGGCCGGCGCCAAAACGGAGTTCGAAGCGCTCGGGAACCTCGACGGACTCGTGATCGACGCGTTCATGCCCGAGTTCGCCGAACTTTTCGCGGGGGCGATCGAACACGGCAGCGAAATCGTCAAGTTCCGCCAGCCCTGGAACGACCGGCTCGTCACGGTCAGCGTGTTCCCGATAAGCATCGGGGAGTTCGCCGGCGCGGTCGTCCAGGACGTCACGAAGAACGAGGGCCGCCGCGAGGAGATAGCCGCCAAGGCGCGCGACGTGATCCGCAAAAACGTCTACACCGTCCAGCAGGTTGCGCGTCTCTTCGGCGAACACATCGCGGAGACTGAAATCATGCTGAACGAAATCGCCGGCTCGTACGAATCGCACACCGTGGGCAAACGCCTTCGCGAAGGCGGCAGCGAGGATTATCTGAATGGCTGATTCCGCGCTGAACGGGCAGGGCGCGGCCGGCGAGCTCTTCATAGAGATGGAGGCCGCGCAGTTCACCAAAACCGGCCAGGCGGCGTGCGGCGACGACGTCCGTTTTCTTACGGTCGAGAAGGAGAACCGCCATCTGGCCGCCCTTTCAGACGGTCTCGGCAGCGGCGTCAAGGCGAACGTCCTCGCGACGATGACGACCGCGATGGCCATAGAGTTCCTGAAATCGAACATCCCCACGCTCGAGGCCGTGGAAATCATCATGGACTCCCTGCCAGTCTGCGAAGTCAGGAAGATCGGCTATGCGACATTTTCGCTTTTCGACTTCCGGCTTGGCGGCAGGGCGCGCATAAGCGAGATGGGCAATCCCGGCTACATACACCTGCGCGGCGTGGAGGAAGTGCCGCCGCTGAAAGACGGGCAGATCGTTTCGGAGCACTGGCCCGACCGCGAAGTGCGCGAATGCGAAGTTGATTTCCGCGCCGGCGACAGGATAATAATGTGTTCCGACGGCGTCACGCAATCTGGCCTGGGCGTCCGCAAGGACATGAAATTCGGCTGGCGCAGGTCGGGGGTGCTGGCGTTCGCGCGCGAGCGCATCGCGCGCGAGCCGGACATTTCCGCGAAGGATCTGAGCCTTGCCATAGCGCGGCAGGCGCTCAACATGACGCCGGGCGGATGCAAGGACGACATCAGCTGCGCGGTGTGCTATCTGCGCCGTCCGCGCGTGATGCGCGTACTCACCGGCCCGCCGTTCTACAAGGAGCACGACGCCGAATATGCGCGGCAGGCGCTGCTCGGCCCCGGGCATGTCGTCGCCTGCGGCGGCACCACTGCGAACATTCTGGAGCGTGAACTCGGCGTAAAGGTAAAGGTGCGGCTCGCCGACATGAAGACTGCGGGCGGTCTGCCGCCGGTCGGCACGATGGAGGGCGTCGGCATCGCCACGGAGGGCATCCTCACGCTCGGCAGGGTGCTTTCCGCGCTCGAGCAGATGCGCCCTCCGGAGAGGGAACCAGCGGCGGCGCGCGCTATTCTTGAAATGATGATGCGCCACGACCGCATCGAGTTCGTGATCGGCACGAAAGTGAACGAGTCCCACCAGGATCCGAACATACCGCAGGATCTCGAACTGCGCCGCAGCGTCGTCAGGCGCATCGCCGCCGCGCTCGAGAAGAACTACCGCAAGAAAGTCACCGTCAACTGCTACTGAGTCCGCGCCCCCCCGCAGTAGGCAATAGGAAGAAGGCAATAGGGAATAGGAAGCAGGGAATAGGCAATAGGCAATAGACAATAGGCAATAGACAATAGGGAATAGGCGGCAGCGGCGGAACGGCATCGCAAACCGCACGGTACAATCAACAGCGTTGCGCCGCCTAAATTAAGAAATACGAATTGGGTGACGCAGACGACTTGCCCGACTTGTCTTTCGTCTTCGCCGTCACGATTGGAATGCCAAGTTCCCTGACATCCCGTATTGCCCGAGGCGGATGCTCGTAGCCGTACACTTCGGAGAGCTCCTGCGTTGTGATGCTGCCATGTTTCAGAATGTGCCGGATGACCGTGCGGGGACGTTTTGCGGAAACAGCCTCAAGTCTGTTGCGTATTCTCTTCGGCAATTTCACCACGATACGCCCTCCGGGAAAAAGTTTGATTTCTGTGCAGCGTTTTCAGCTTCAACGGCAGGGATGGCCGATGCCAAGCCCTTGCTCACGTAAAGCGCCTCATACGTGACTGACTTTCGGCCCAGCAGCAATGCCTGGCTTGAAAGACCGGCCTTTAGCATTACTTTCCGGCACCCGAGTTCAGGTGGAAGGTCGCGCCCGTATTCGCGGCCGCCGCACTCGCCATCATAACTTATCAAATAATCGACGCCCCTGCGGTTCAGCGTCTCCAGCGACTCGGCAAACTCATTGAAAGCCACTCCCGACAAATATCTGCAGTCGCGAGCATCCGACACGCCCTGATACGGCGGATCCATATATACCACGTCGCCAGAGACGGTCCGGTCGAACACTTCTCTGTAGTCGACAGCGGAAAACTTTGTACTTCCTTTCAACAAAGCAGAAACGCATTTCACGTTTCTTTCCAATTTTGAAGGCGACGTGCCATGCCGCCGTTTATCAGGCGACTGGTTGAAATTTCCGTTCTTTCCATACCTGACGGATCCCTTTACGCATCTGGCGAGAAGATAGAACATGTTTGCCGGTCTGTCATCTCCAGCATTGAAGTCGTCGCGAATCTTGTAGAAATGCGCCAGATGACCGCCGGGGAACGAGAACTGCCCTTCCCATACGGCGGCATAGTCCCGCAGAAATTCGCCGGGACTGGACACGACCGTTTCTAACAATCTGACAAGCGGTCCGTTGAGGTCATTCACAAGATAGGCCCCTGCCCGCGACTCCAAAGCCGCCGCTATCGTCATGGCGGCGCTCCCGGCAAACGGTTCGACCATACGGTTGAACCGTTTGGGCATATAGCGCAGTATCTGCGGAGCGAGGATGCGTTTCGATCCTTGATATTGCACAATGTGCGGAACTGCCATCCTCATTTGGATTCCTTTATGTTTGCGAGACTTTTCACGCGCATTATTATATCAAAAATCCAACATTCAGCATCAGGGTTGAAGGCGGGAAAAGTAGGGGCGCATCGGCGTAATTCACCGCATAGCTTTTTGATGATAGGAAACAACTGTTTGAAACAACTTTTCTTTGGCGCACGGGTGCGGGGCCTTGCGTCACCACTCTAGCGATTGCCTTCGGCAGCGCCCTTAGGCCGGTGGATACGCTTTGCAGTTCGCGCACCTCTCTCGAAGTTGTTTTTTCCAGTTGTTCCGGTTGTTTCCAATCTCAAACCGTCTGGGTGAAAAACACAGATGCGCCCATCGTCCGAAGGTCAGAACGCGGGCAAGCGCGTCAAGGATTTTGAGCCGTGCACCCATCAACCCTGGGCGCTGCGGCATGACGCCCTTTCCGCCGTCCATCGCCCGGCGAATTTCACCGGACTGGATTCGCATGACAGTCATGCCTCCGCACAGAACATCGTCAGCGGATTGCTGTGCGCGGTCTCGGCATGGCTCTGGCGAAATTTCGCATTGTTTGCGGCCAGCTCTTCGAAAGTCACCGGCTCGAAGCCGTTTACGTCCACGCCGGCATTGAGCATGCGCGGGCGACGCATGATGAGCGGCCAGTAGTCGTCTCCGGTGTTGTTGTGAATATGTCCGTAAATCATATACCCCCGCCGCCCCTGCGGATACGACAGCATCGGATAGTGGCAAAGCGTCGCCGGGGTGCCTCCTAAGTCTATCTCCTTCATTGTCTGGACGCTCTCGAAGTAGTCTCCAAGTCGGACTTTGCCTGTCCACGTATGGTCGTGATTGCCAAGGACGAGGTGCTTGCGTCCGCAGAGACGT
>CACYEO010000015.1 GCA_902773475.1 uncultured bacterium
ACCGGCCGGGACGATCGCGGACGCGCCGGCGGGATAGAACGGCTCCTTCGGAGAAGGCGCCTTGCCGTCTTTCTTGAGTATCTGCCAGCCCATGAGTTCAAACGGCGCGCCTTTCATATTGACTTTCAAAATACCCATTCCCGCGCCGGCGGCGGTGGCGTACACCTGGTACGGGCCGTAGTCGAGACCTCGACCGGAACCCCACGAACCGTCGGCGACGAACGTGTCGATGTAGACGGTTCCGTGCGCGGAAGGCGTGAACTCGAGCCATCCGTCGTCGGCAGGGTCGACCGAGCCGGAAAGCTTTTCTTTCGTTCCAAGGAGCGCGGCTTTCCCGCCGGAAAGCGTGTACACGCGCGCGCCGAGGCGCAGATCCTGCGCGCCCGCCGCCGCTTTCACGCGGTACGTCACGCCCGCGCGCGCCGCTATCGCGTACGTGTTCGTCCATATTGCATCGGAAAGAACCGCATCGGACGACGCTTCCGCGTCGGGGCACAGCACCGGCGATTCCACCGTCGCGTCGGGGACGGGGGAGAGGCTCTCCTGCGGGAACACGGGCGCGACTTCGCGCACGGTCAGTTCGACCTCGCCCGCGTAAGGCTCTTCGTCTTCGCTTTCAAGCTGCTGGCACACGCCCACGTAGATCAAACCGCTCTTGGCCGAAAAGCCGGAAGGCGCGGTCCACACGCAGCGCAAGTCGCTCGCGGATCCTTCTTCGCCGCCCGTGCGGAAGTTCTCGGCAAGGATATTGCCGCTCTTGTCGTACACGCGCATTATCAGCGCGGCGTCGGCGCCGGACGTCTCGAACACGTAGCTGCAGTCCTTCTCGCAGCCCGACACTGCAAACAGTTCCTGGTCGATCACATCGTCCCAACCCGCGCCGGCGGGATCGCACATGTATCCGGGATTGAACGGTTCGGACGTCTCGCCCACGGCTATCGGGGTGGAATCGTGCTTCTCGGGCGAAAGCGCGGGCATGACCTGGTACCACAGTTTGAACGGCTCGCCCGCCGGCATCTGGAATCTGAATTTCACCGCAGTGGAATCGCCGGGCGTGATCGAATACGCTTCGATGCAGTCCTCCCAGCCGTAGTACGGTTTCACCGTGCCGGTTTCGTCTTCTTCCGCGAGATTCACCTGCGGATCACTGTCGGCGTAGATTTCAAGCCCGCCGGTCTCCTCCACGCCTATGAGATACTTGCGCCCCTTCGCGAGTTTTGCGGAAGTTTCAATGAAATACCCTTCGCTGTCTTCGTCTGGCGCGCATTTGTCCTTCGATATGCTTTCCTTGAACGATATCTTCCTGGGGTTGGTCTCGGAGCCGAGCGGATCGTTCTCCGGCTCGTCGCCCCAATCGTCGCCGGGGAAACTGGAACGTCCCTTCTCGTAGTAGAGCGTAAACTTGTTGTTCGCTTTGACATCCTCGTCCCAGAAGCCGCTCACCGTGACGGTGAAACTTACCGAAGAAATGCTGGAAGGCACCGAATCCCAGTCCTCGGCGTCAAGCAGCACGTATTCCGTGCCGTCCTCCTTGCTCGCCATGCCGGAAGCCCAGATCCACTCTTCGTAGGTTTCGCGGTCTTCCTTGTACTTGTATTCGCCCTCTACGTTGAGCGAGCACATGCAGTCTTCCGTGCCCGGAACCACCCAGAAGGTGTATTCCTCGCCGCGCTTGACGGACACTTTGGTCGTCCATTCGCCGTCGTTCGATTTCGTGAACTCGCCGGTTTTTTTGGTCGGACCCGCCTCGGCGCACAGAAGCGCCGCAGAGCAGAAGAACGCCGCCGCAAATACTTTGAATGTTTTCATCTCATTCCCTTTCGCTGCAAGATTTTTCAGTCGAGCTCTCCCGAAACCACCGGCCCGCCTTTGCGGACTGTGCGCTTGCGGGTTTTCCCCGTCGCCGCGTCCTTGTATTCGAACGCCGCGCCGTACCAGTACGCGCCGCAGGCGACCGGCCCGTCCGCATCGGGCAGAGCGGCGGCCTTCCATTTGGCCGACAGCGTCCTGCCTTCTTCGTCGAACTTGAACGAGCCTGCCGCGATTCCGGAGGTCTTGTTCAATTTGAAATCAAGCAGTCCGGAATCGCAGGAGAACGAATAGAGCGCCGGGTCGCCGGATTCTTCCTTGTCGTAGAGCGAACCGGCCGCAGACAGATCGTTGCGGTACGAAGCCTCCGGGACGTTCTTCTCTTCGTGCGACCAGAACGGAACCGCCATGCCGGACGCGGCAGGCGCGGAATCACCGTCGATTTCCAGCAGCGCGGAAAGAGTGTCGGCCGAAGACGACGAGAACACCGCAAGCAGCATGGGGCCGTCCGGACCGGGTGAAAGCACGGCGGTGCCGCTCACGCTCTCGCCGTTGGCAAGCGTTCCCGCGAACGTCACCTTGCCGGAACGCAGCGCGGAAGCGGTGTCGAATTTCAGCCGCAGCGCCGCAGCGCCCGTGCAGAGCGTGTTTTCATGCATGTTTTCCGGATCCGCCATCGGCAGCGCAAGCGTGGCGTTGCCTTCGTAATCCTCAGCCGGATTGTCCTTGCTCCACGGCCTGAATCCGGCCGGAACCGCGAACGCCGCGGGGCCGTTTTCAAGATCTGGATCCGCTATCTCGCCTGTTATCGACCCGTCGTTGGAAAACACCACGTTCAATGAATACTCGAGCCCGGAAGCCTTGCGCTCCGCAGAGACCTCGACATACGGGTTGCCGCCGCCGTCGATTTCCACGTCGCCGAGCGCGGGGGCGGAGAACGATACGGACTTGCCGCCGGCCTTGCGGTAGCGCGCGCTCGTCTTGCCCTTGGCGGAAACGGTCAGATCCACCGTGCCGCACAGCCGGTTCGTCACGCCGTCGAAGGCGATCGCCGGAATGCCGGCGTACGTGCGCGCATTGTCGAAACCGGCTATCTTGTCCGCAAGCGCGGTTATGCCGATGGTGACATCCACGGGCAGCGAGTAGACTGTGGAATTCCCGTCCTTGAGAACCGCCCTGTATGTGCTCTTCGCCGTTGTCGCAGCGGTGGGCGTTCCGGATATCACAAGCTTTCCGCCTTCCGCATCAAGCGACGCCTTGAGCCCGGAGGGGAGGGATCCAGATATCTTCTCCACGCGCAGAGGCGTCAGACCTTCCGCGACTTCCGCCAGCGCGACCGCGTTGGAGAATGTCGTGTACTGCGTGCCGGAGAACACCGCGGATTCGCATTCGAACGCCGGGGACTTCGCGTTGAGCACCTGTATCTTCACGGTCGAGGCGGAGGAGACCACCTTGAACCCGTTGGAAGCCGTCAGCGTGACGACCGCTTCCGTGCGCGCCCCGGTGAACAGCTCCGCCGGCAGTGCGATATCGGCCTGCTTCACGGGGACGGGATCTTTTTCCGCCCAGTGCAGGCAGTTGGTAGCGAAAGCTTTGCCGCCCGCCTTTACCGTGAGTATTCCGTCGGCGACGCCTCTGGAGCCGTCGCGGCGGCGGACGTCGATCTTCAGCGTGTCGCCCGCCTTTATGTAGTATTTGCCGTCGCCGGACTTGCCGGGATGGACCACGGAATCTATCAGCAACACGCCTTCCTCGGCGGGGTCGTTGTCCTGGTAGGAAACCGTGAAGCGTACGATGCCGGCCTGCGCCTGACCGTCCACGACCGCAAGATCGAACACGATATTGCCGTCGCCCAGCCACGTTTCATCGTCGGGCAGCGAAAGGTCGAGGGTTTTTGCACCGCTTTCGAGATTCGCCCATTCAACGAACTGTGTTTCAGACGCCCATCCGAAGGCTGCGGATTCGGCAGTCGTCAATTCCCTGTTCAGCGTCACGGACACCTTGACGGCGCCCGTGTAGCCGGTGCGCGAAAGCGACATCTTGTACACGCCGTTGGTGATTTCCGCTCCGCCTTCCTTTATCGAAACGGACGATGCCGCAAATCCAACAGTTCCGCTGTCTGCCGGCGCGCTTTCGGCGGAAAGCGTATATTCGAACGAGGTCTTCCCGCCGTGTTTCGCGGCGGCGTCGATTCCGGATTCGACGCGCACGAACAGTCCGGCGTCGAGCTGTGCGGCGGTGAATGCGTATATGCCGCCTTCGAACTGCGGCTCGAGAATGTTGCCGGACTTGTCAACGACCGTCAGCGCAGGCGACTTGCCGCCCGCCGCCACGGTGAACTTCAACGCGGTCTGCGCGGGGAATCCCTTGAGCGCAAAGCAGTCCGCCGCATCGGAAAGCTGCAGCGTCTGCGTTCCGGACCCTTTATTCCAAGCAAGCTCGAGTTCCGTTTCAATTCCGTCGTTGCCCGCCTCGGCCTCTTCATCCGCAAGCGGAAGCGCTTCCGTCAAACGCGCGATGTTTTCGGCAGTCTCGAACACGCCGGCCTGCGTAGAATACGCGGGAACGTGCGCGAACACCGTACCGTCCGCCCGCACAAGGATTATCTGCGGCGCGGTCGCGCCCTGTCCGGATGCCTCACGGAAAATCCGGCACCCTGCGAACGCTGCCGCCGAAAGAACCTCCGCAAACGCAGGATCCAATCCCTTGCAGGAAAGATAGTACGCGCCGGAAGCGCCGCCGGCGGACGCCTTGTCGTAGGTCAGCAGCGAAGCGCCTTGCCAATTCTCCGAATCCTCCGGACAGTCAAGGACGATATTGCGCACTTTGTTGGCAAGCGCCCAATTCTTGTATTCGGCTGTAGCAAAGAACCCTGCGAGTTTCGCCATGCGCGCGTCCGCCACCACGGAACCGCAGACAATAAGGAATATGTTGCTTTCTGCGGATTTCAAGTTGCCGCAGGCGACATCCAAAGCGGCGGAAGCCGCTTCTGCAAAACCTTCCGCACCGGAGACGGCGGCAGAGGCATCCGCCACGGCCTGTTCCTTCGCGGGCATCGCGGAGACTGCGGTGTCGTAATCACCCTGCTTGTCCGTGCAGACCCCTTCAAGCCTTTCAAGTTCGGTCTGGGCGTCCGCCACGGCCTGTTCCTTCGCGGGCATCGCGGAAACTGCGGTGTCGTAATCCCCCTGCTTGTCCGTACAGACGCCTTCCAGCCTTTCAAGTTCGCTTTCGGCGAGATACGCGGCCTGCTCTTTCGATGTGATGTCGCCGACTTTGCTTTCGTAGTCTGTTTGCTTGTCCGCGCAATCTTTCTCGGCCAGCCTCAAATTGACGGAAGATTCAAGAACCCAATCAAGCGCATTATTCGCCTCGGTGGAATTTTGCCCGTATTGCTGAATTGCGTTTTGCCAGCTGTTCGATGCGGAAGAAAGATCGTTTGTCGCAAGAACGCAAACATTTTGCGCATTCGTCCATGCAACATACGCCAAGTTCGTTGCCGCTATCGCCTGCGCAAGATTATTGGTGGCGGCGACATACTCGTTCGTGGAATAG
>CACYEO010000016.1 GCA_902773475.1 uncultured bacterium
GCGGCGGGGTATTTCTTTACGAGCGCCGTCTTGTCTTCATCGCTCCAATCAGAGAGGAAGCCGCCATCATTTGGCATCGAGCCGAAAACAAGCGGCGGCACGTTGCAGAGCGGCTTGGATCGGGATTCAATCCACGTGTCCGGTGCATCCATGAGATAGCCGTTGATGTGCGCGGCGTGGATGAGGCGGTCGCCGTCGAAGATGGTTTTCTGACGGGGGACGCGAGACGTGAGACGCGATGTCGAGGTTTGGGACGACAGGCTTTTCGTCTCGCCGTCTGACGTCTCTTTCTCGCGTCTCGCGTCTATCGTCTCCCGTCCGTTTTCCGCTCCCACATGGAACCCCACGATCACGCAATGGACATGCGCCTTGTCGAACGCCTCGTTGTCCCAGCGGAAGGTGCGGTGGGCGAAGTCGATTTCAAGTCCCTGCGCAAAAAGCGGTTTCCAAAGCGACGATACGCCGTCTCCCTGACAGATGGAGTTGGTGGAGACGAAAGCGCAGCGTGTTTGCGGCGCGATGGGGTCATCGCGCCCTACCATGCAATCCACGGCCTTCTTGTACCATGCAGTCACGTAGTCGAGATTGCCTATCCCCTGCCATTTCGCGCCGAACACCGCTTCCATGTCTGCGGCCTGCTCCTTCGACTTGTTGCGCGCGCCCACGAACGGCGGATTGCCCATGATGAAGTCGAACGTTTTTTTTGCAAATGCCGCCTTGACCGCTTTGGAGAACTTTAGTAACCTTTCTGCAGCGCCCGGGTCGAGACTCTGTCCTTTTGCGATGGAGTCAGCCATTCCCCGGGCGTCATTCTTTTCTACCGCAACGGCCTCTACCGAGTATGTTGCATGCGCCGTGCCGCCCGTATAGACTTTGGAGGTTATCTTTGCTACAAACGGTTCGCCCTCGACCGTAAAGCATGCGCCGTGCTTGGCGTAGCGTTCGATGTCGGCGGAGCCGTTGCGCGGTTTCTCGTCCCAAAGGAATGCAGACGCTTCGCAGAGCCTGTCGATTGCGGCGACGGCAGCCCAATGCACAGGCCGCGACACGGATTTGTCGCGTGCTTTGTCGCTTAACGCCTTGAAAATCTGTTTTGTGAACCGGAAACGGTCGCCTGCCGCATTTACGGCTTCGGCTTTTCCGTTCTTCAGTTCCGTCAAGCGAACCTTTGCATCCCTGAACCGGACGGTTCCGCCGATGGCTGCAACCGGGATTTCCGGCGGCGGCAGGCCTGTACGGCTCCAGTCCATCCCGAGGGCGTTGCCTTCGACGATGCTGGCATAGTCTTTCAGCGGCAGGAAATCCGGCTCGCGATGGAGGATTTCAGCAGTCTCCTGAAGCATCTGCGCCTCGGCGATCCAGAGAGCGGTTTTGGCGACGGCCGCGGCGAAGTCGTTGATTTCGATGCCGTGGAACTGCGCGACGGAGACTTTGACTGACGCGCCCAGGTCGAGTTCGCCCTGCCCCTGCTGGAGCGCCGCTATGATGCGGTTTTCGAGCCGGCGCAGGCAGATGTACGATTCGGTCAGGAAGTTGCCGCTGCCGCAGGCCGGATCGAGGAACGACAGTGCGGCCATTTCGTCCCGGACGGCGAGAAGCCGCTTGTTCCGCGACGGAGACGGCGGAAGCGCGATACATTCGTTCACGCGGCGCGCGAGATCGTCGAGGAAGAGCGGGCCGATGACCTTGTGGATGTTTTCGACCGACGTGTAGACCATTCCGCCCGCGCGGCGCGTGGCCGGATTGAGCGTGGATTCGAAGAGCGCGCCGAAGACGGTGGGCGTGATGTCGCGCCAGTCGAACCGGGACGCGCCGACAAGGAGCCGGCGGATGTCTTCGGTGACGGGCGGTATGTCGCCGGCGTTTTCACATTGGCGGAATTTGAACAGCCCGCCGTTGGTGTAGGGGAAGACGGAAAGTTCCGCTTCAAGATAGGGATCGCGTCTGTCGCGCGGCGTGTCAAGGACCTCGAAGAGTTTTTTGAGCCTTTCGCGCAGGAACGGCGCGGGCGTGTTTTCCATGAGGCGGCGGAAACAGTCCTTCGGGAAGATGCCGGCGTCTTCCGCGTAGAGGCAGAACACAAGCCTGACGCAAAGCCGGTTCAGCGCGGCGAGGTGTTCGTCGGCGGGCAGAGGGCTGCCCGCCCTACCATCGTCCGGTAGGGCGGGCGCCCCGCGACCGCCGCAATATTGCCCCAGCAGCGCGTCGTAGATCTCTCCTACGATGCGGCCGGCCTGGACGGAGATTTCGAGTTCGCGGTCGATCGCCTTTTCCTTCGGGTTCACGAGGAACTCTAGCCGGTACGCCTCTTTCGGGAGATTGGCGAGTTTCAGCGTGAGGGGCGGCGCAAGCGGCTTTGCGCGGTCGTAGATGCGGAACTCGTCGAAGTTGCACGTCACGATCCAGCGCGCCTTTTCATCGAACGCCCGGGCGTTGTCGTATTCCGCGGCCTGCTCGTAGGGTGTAAGCCCGCCGTGTCCCGGCAGCGGCGCGTCAAGGTTCACGCCGCGCGATTTGTGCTCTATCAGCACGCGCGTTTCCGGAATCCACGCGTCGAGGAATTTCGTCGTGCCGCGCATCGGGACCGGCACCTGGTACCGGATGTGCCGCTCGCAATCCGCAACGCCCAGCACGTCGCGGAGGAGCATGTTCCAGAATTGCTGGTCTTCGCCCTTTTCGCTGCCGCGGCGCGCAGTCCAGCATGCGGCGAAATCGCGTGCGCATTGTTTTCTTGATGCGGACATGCGGGCGGAGGTCTCTTCAGTATGCGGTTCTGAGGGCCGCGTTCGACTGGATGTCTTCGTGAAGGAGGGCGTTGAGGGCGAGTGCGACCGGGCCGGGCTTTCCGCCGCCGACAGGGCGGCCGTTCCACGTCACGCCGGCGGCGACGTCGAGCGTGCTGCCGACGACTGTTATTTCGCGGGCGGCTTCGACGTCCGCCTCCGTTATGTCGGCGTGGCGGACCGCCGCGAGCGTCCCGTCCGCGACGAGTTTTTCCGCGAGCTCCATCGTCCTGAGCATCGTGGTGCCCGAAAGTATGCCGGAGAGGTCCGGGAAGAGCAGTTCGCCCGCCGCGGACACGATGCCGAAATTCTCCGTGGCGCCTTCGGCCATGTGCCCGGCGTCGTCGAACGCCACGGCGAAGTCGCAGCCGCGTTCGACCGCCTCTTTCTTCATCATCACGTTGGGCAGGTAGTTGCAGCTTTTCATCGTGGCGTAGCGCGGCTCTTTCACGCGCACGTCCGAGCGGCACGTTTTCGCGCCTTCCGGATGGAGCGTCATGAAAGGCTCGTGCCACGCGTACACCATCACGTACAGCGAAGGTTCCGGGCAGTCGTACGGGTTCACGGCGAACGAGCCGGGACCGCGCGAAAGCATCACGCGCACGTACTGCCTGTCGCGTCCGGCGGCTTTCATCGCGGCGATGGTTTTTTCGCGGATGTCGTCTATGCCGCCTTTCTTCCATTCAAGGCCTATCGAACGCGCGGAATGGACGAGGCGGGCGAGGTGCGCTTCCATGTTGTAGGCGGCGCGGTTTTCGCACTTGAACATTTCGAAAACGCCGTCGCCCCGGTGGACGAGATGGTCGTCGAGCGGGATGCGCCACAGCTGCGGATCGAGGACGATCGCGTCGAACTCGCTCGTGTACATGGCGATGTGGTTTTTCTGCCATGGCTTGCGCGCCGCCTCCGCGGCGCGCGCCCATTCCTCGAATCCCGATATGATCTTCATTTGCGTGCGGGTGCGTCAGATTTCGTGTATGAAAAGTCCGCTGCGGAGTTTCGGCTCGAACCACGTGGACTTCGGCGGCATCAGCCGCCCGGCGTCCGCCACGGCGAAAAGCTCCGCCATCGACGTGGGATGCATCGCGAAAGCGGCCGCGCAGTCGGTGCGCGTTCTGCGTTCAAGCTCCCCGAGGCCGCGTATGCCGCCGATGAAATCGATGCGGCTGTCGGTTTTGGGGTTCTTGATGCCGAGCACCGGGGCCAGGAGAAGCTTCTGGAGCAGCGACACGTCCAGTCCGTCCACGGGATCGTCCGACATGTCCGCCGCGCGGAACGAGCACATCCGCCATTCGCCGCCGAGGAGCATGGAGAATTCGCCTTTGCGCAAGGGGCGCAGCGGCGCGGACTGCGGGGCGGAGACGTCGAAGCGTTTCGCAACTTCCGCGAGGAACTGTTCCGGCGAGAGGCCGTTCAGGTCTTTTACCGCGCGGTTGTAGTCGAGGATCTTCAGCTCCGAATCCGGGAAAAGGACGGAAAGGAACCAGTTGTATTCCTTGTCTCCCGTCGGGGCCGGATCTGCGGCGCGGCGGGCGAGCCCCACGCGCACGGCCGATGCGGCGCGGTGGTGTCCGTCCGCGATGTAGAGGCGCGGAATCGCGGCGAATGCGGCTGAAAGCGCGGCCGTTTCGGCGGCGTCGCGCACGGCGAAGACGCGGTGGCGTATGCCGTCCTCCGAAACGAAATCGTACAGCGGAGCGCGTTTTTTGGCGGCTTCGACGACCGCGTCCACCGCCTGGCTGCGGCGGTATGCAAGGAATATCGGGCCTGTCTGCGCGCCGACGGTGTCGACGTGGCGCACGCGGTCTTCCTCCTTTTCCGCGCGCGTGTTTTCGTGCCTGGCCACCGTGCCGGACGTGTAGTCGTCCACGGCGACTGTCGCGGCCACGCCGGTCTGCACGCGTCCGTCCATCGTCTGTTCGTACACGAAATAGGCCGGGGCGTCTTCGCGCACGAAGTCGCCGCGCGCGAGGCGTTCGCGGAAGAGGTCGCGCGCCTTGGCGTAGACTTCGGGGGCGTACGTGTCCGTGGAATCCGGGAAGGACGTCTCCGCGCGGTCGATCGCGAGGAACGAATCCAGGTTCGCGGCGACTGCGGCCTTGGCTTCTGCGCGGTTGTAGACGTCGTACGGGAGCGCTGCGATGCGTGCGGCCTTTTCCGGGGCCGGGCGCACGCAGACGAAAGGACGGACGTGCGCCATCAGATCACCCGCACTCTGAGGACGTAGTCGACTCCGGCGAGCGCGTCGAGCGCCGACTGCGGAGCGGGGCTGTCGATGTCGAGCAGCGTCGCGGCGTATTCTCCGCGGCTCTTGTTCGTCATGTTGTCGATGTTCACGCCGGCGTCGCCGAAGATGGCGGTGAACTTGCCGATCGCGCCGGGCACGTTGCGGTGCAGCACCACGATGCGCTGCGCCGTCTTGCAGCCGCCCATCGACACGTCGGGGAAGTTCACGGAATGGACGATATTGCCGTTTTCGGCGAAGTCGCGCAGCTCCTTCACCGCCATTACGGCGCAGTTGTCTTCGGACTCTTCGGTGGAGGCGCCGAGGTGCGGGATGGCGATCACGCCCGGTTTGCCCGCGGTGAGCGGGTTCACGAAGTCCGTCACGTAGCGGTGGAGCCTGCCTGCGGCGAGGGCTTCGAGGATCGCCGTTTCGTCGGCGAGCGCGTCGCGCGCGAAGTTGAGAACCGTCGCGCCGGGTTTCATCGCCGCGATGCAGTCGCGGTTCAGCATCCCGCGCGTCGCGTCGGACAGCGGCACGTGGATCGTGATGTAGTCGCATTCGCGGCAGACCGATTCGATGGACGTGGCGTGCTTGACCTTCTGCGACAGGTTCCAGGCCGCGTTCACGGAGATGTAGGGGTCGAAGCCGTAGACTTCCATGTCGAGCGCGGCGGCGGCGTTCGCAACGCGCACGCCGATCGCGCCCAGGCCGATCACGCCCAGCTTTTTGCCGGCGATTTCGGTGCCTGCGAATTTCTTTTTCTGCTTTTCGGCGGTTTTCGCTATCTCGGGGTCGTCCTTGGCGGCGGCGGCCCACTGGATGCCGCCGCAGATGTCGCGCGCGGCGAGCAGCATGCCTGCGATCACGAGTTCCTTGACGCCGTTTGCGTTTGCGCCGGGCGTGTTGAACACGACGATCCCCTTTTCCGCGCATTTGGCGAGCGGGATGTTGTTCACGCCCGCCCCGGCGCGCGCCACGGCGATGAGCTTCGCGGGAAGGTCGAGTTCGTGCATGGACGCGCTGCGCACGAGCGCGATGTCGGCGTCGGCGAGGTTTTCCGTCTTTTTGTAGTCTGCGGAGAATCCGTCCAGCCCTATCGGCGCGATGGGGTTGAGCGTCGCGTATTTCCTTTTCATTTCGCGTTCCTCTTTTCGAAATCGGACATGAACTGCACGAGTTCCTCCACGCCTTCCTTGGGCATGGCGTTGTAGATGCTCGCGCGCATGCCGCCCACGCTGCGGTGGCCTTTGAGGTTCACAAGTCCGGCGGCGGCCGCTTCGGCGACGAATTTCGCGTCGAGATCCGCGTCGCCCGTCACGAACGGCACGTTCATGAGCGAGCGGTCCTTCTTTTCGACCGTCCCTTTGAACAGAGTGCTGGAATCGAGGAACGAGTAGAGGATCGCGGCCTTTTCCTCGTTGCGCTTCTTCATTCCTTCGAGGCCGCCGTTCGCGGCGATCCACTTGAACACCTTGCCGCAGATGTATATGCCGTAGCACGGCGGGGTGTTGTAGAGCGAATCGTTGTCGGCCTGGGTTTTCCATTTCAGCATAGTGGGGGTGCCGGGCAGGACGTCGTCGCGGATCAGGTCTTCCCGGATTATCGAAATCACAACGCCGGCGGGGCCGATGTTCTTCTGCACGCCGCCGTAGATCACGGCGTATTTAGACACGTCCACGGGTTCGCTCAGGAAGCAGGATGACACGTCGGAGACCAGATCTTTGCCTTTGGTGTCGGGCAGGGCCTTGAACTTCGTGCCGTAGATCGTGTTGTTTTCGCAGATGTAGACGTAGTCCATGTCGTCCGTGACGGGCAGATTCGAGCAGTCGGGAATGTAGGAGAACGTCTTGTCGGCGGAGCTTGCCAGCTCCACGGCTTCGCCGTAGAGTTTCGCTTCGGCGCAGGCTTTTTTCGCCCACTGGCCGGTGATCACGTATCCGGCCTTGCGGTTGCGCATCAGGTTCATGGGCACGGCCGCGAACTGCTGGGAGGCTCCGCCCTGGAGGAAGAGGACTTTGTAGTTCTGCGGAATGCCCATGAGGGAACGGAGATCGGCCTCCGCATCCTTGATTATCTTGTCGTAGACCTTGGAGCGGTGGCTCATTTCCATCACGGACATGCCGCAGCCCCTGTAATCCATCATTTCTTCCGCAGCCTCGCGGAGCACTTCCTCGGGAAGCACGGCCGGGCCTGCGGAAAAGTTGCGCACTCTTTTCATTATTCGCCTCTTTTTGTTTCTGTCTCCGGCGCGCGTCCGCGGGCCGGAAAAGCGAATTATACCACAATCCGCGCGCCGCGTGGCGTCCGCCGCCACGCGGCGCGCGGATTTGCTAAACTTGCGCGCATGGAAACGAACATACAAGGTTGCGAGGCCGTCCTCGCGAAATGGCTGCAAGATTCTTTCTCCGCCGCTTTCCCGGGCGCGGCGGATTTCTCCGCCGTGCGCGCGCTGCCGGCGACAGATCCGAGATTCGGAGATTTCCAGTGCAACGACGCCATGGGAATGGCGAAGATCCTGCACAGGCCGCCGCGCGCGATCGCGGAGGCTGCGCTCGCCGCGCTGCCGCGCCCGTCTTTCGTGGAGAAAGCCGAAATCGCCGGACCCGGTTTCATAAACATAACCGTTTCGCCGGAGTGGACCGCTTCTCTCGTCCGCGAGGCGGTTTCCAGTCCGTCGCTCGGCATTCCCGCCTGCGGCGCGGGCAAGACGGTCGTGATGGACTATTCTTCGCCCAACGCCGCCAAACAGATGCACATCGGGCATATCCGCTCCACCGTCATAGGCAACGCCCTCGACAGGATATTCCGCGCGCTCGGCTACCGCGTGATAGCCGACAACCACCTCGGCGACTGGGGAACGCAGTTCGGCATTCTGATCAAAGGCTACCGCGAATGCCTTGACGACGCGCAGCGCGCATCGCCCACCGTGGCAGACCTCGAAAAGGCGTACGTCGATTCCTCCACACGCGCGAAGACCGACGAATCGTGGAAAAACGCCTGCCGTGCGGAACTCGTCAAACTGCAGCAGGGCGATCCGGAAAACCGCGCGCTCTGGAAGAAGTTCATCGACATATCCATCGCGGAGTTCACGCGCATATACGACCTCCTCGGCGTGAAATTCGACCTTTGGCACGGCGAATCGTACTACAACGACCGTCTTCCGAAGGTAATCGAGGAACTGCGCCGGGCAGGTCTCGCGGAAGAGTCCGAAGGCGCGCTCGTCGTGCGTTTCGAAGAGGAGAAAATGCCGCTGGCGATAGTGCGCAAATCCGACGGCGGCTACAACTACACCACAACCGACATAGCCTGCGCCGAAGTCCGCACCGAAGAGTTCGCCCCCGAACGCATCGTGTACGTCACGGACGACCGCCAGCAGCTCCACTTCAAACAGTTCTTCGCAATCTGCGCAAAGCTCGGCCTGAAAACGAAACTCGTGCACGTGCCGTTCGGATTGATGTCCTACCAGGGCAAGGCGATTTCGACGCGCGAAGGCAACCTGATAAAACTCGACGAACTCCTCGCCGAGGCCGAACGCCGCGCGCTCGCCGTGATACGCGGCGAAAACGCGCAGGGCGAGCCTTCCCCCGCGGAAAAGGCGCTCGCCCGCAAGATAGGTTTCGGGGCGGTGAAGTACGCCGACCTTTCGCACGACCCTGCGACGGCGATCGACTTCAACTGGGACAAGGCGCTTGCGCTCGAAGGAAATTCCGGCCCCTACCTGCAGTACGCGCACGCCCGCGTGCGCTCCATGCTCGACAGATACTCCGCCCTGCCCGACGCCCTGCCGGATGCCGCGGCCGGCGCTCTTCCGGCGGTGTCCTCCCCCGCCGAAAAAGCCCTGGCGCTGCGCATCCTCCAGTTCCCCGCGGCGGTGCTGCGGGCGGCGGAGACGGGCAAGCCTTCGGCGCTCGCGGAATATCTGTTCGGCCTTTCGCAGCTCTATTCGACATTCTACCAGTCCTCCCCCGTGCTGAAATCGGAGCCTGCGGTGCGCGACGCGCGCATCGCGCTCTGCGCGGCGTTCGGCAGGATTCTCGCGAAAGGACTCGATCTTCTCGGCATCGAAGCGCCGGAAAGGATATGACATTTTGCGGTTTCCCCTGTTCAACAGCCCGGAGATTGTGTAAAATCAGCGGAAACGTTTTCCCGAAATGCCGGTATTCCAGTACAAAGCGCTGAAAGCCGACGGCGGCCGCGTGGAAGGCACGCTCTCCGCCGCCGACAGAAAAGAGGCCCTCGCCGCGGTCGCGCGGCGCGGTCTCAGGCCGCTTACCGTCGCGGAGGCGAAACGCGGCGGAAAGTCCGGCTGGAACATCACTTTCGGAAAGCCGAAGAACGCGGCGCTCAAGGCGGAGGAAGTGCTTCTTTTCACAGGCGAGCTCGCCGACCTGCTCGAAGCGGGCATGACGCTTGGCGCGGCGCTTGGATGCCTCGCGCGGCAGGGCGAGGAAAATTCCGCCCAGCGGCGCATCGCCCAGGAGCTGTGCGACGCCATCGTGCGCGGCGATTCGTTTTCGGACGCGCTTGCGCAGCACCCGGATTCGTTCCCGCCGATATTTTCGAACATGGTGCGCGCGGGCGAAGCGTCCGGCGCGATGATCGAAGTGCTCCGCCGCCTTGCGGAGCATTACGAGCGCATGGAGGCCATGCGCACGAAAATCAAGAGCGCCACGACGTATCCGATGTTCGTGCTGGGGTTCGGCGTCCTTGCCGTCGTCTTCGCGCTCGGCTGGATAATCCCGAAGTTCAAGGTCGTGTTCAATTCGCTCGGCGCGACGCTTCCGCTCCCTACGCAGATGCTCGTGTCCGCCAGCGATTTCATTCTTGAATGGGGATGGCTCGTGGCCGTCTGCGGCGTTGTCCTGGCGATATGGTTCAAGCGCTGGAAGAAAACGCCGTCCGGGAAACTGCGCGTGGACGGATGGAAGCTGAAGGCTCCGCTCATACACGGGATAGTCGCCTCCGGCGCGTATTCGGACCTGGCCTACACGATGCGGACGCTGCTCGGCAACGGGGTGAACGTCCTCCAGGCTTTGAAGATCGCCTCCGAAACGTGCGGCAACGCCGTGATCGCCAAGGCGCTCGACAAGGCGCGCCAGCGCGTGACCGACGGAACTTCCATATCCGGGCCGCTCGCTTCCTCGGGCGCGTTCCCGCGCATGATGACGGACATGCTCGCCGTGGGCGAAGAGGCGGGCAACATGGTTTCTTCGCTCCAGAACATCGGCAAGCGCTACCAGAACGAGATGGACCGCAACATCGTGAAGTTCACGAACTCGCTCGAGCCGCTTCTCATCTTTTTCATCGCAGGCGTCGTGGGCTTCGTGGCGATCGCGATTCTCATGGCCGTCTTCAAAGTGTCCAACGCGGTGGGCTCCGCTTGACAGCCCGCAAAAAGAAAGGAA
>CACYEO010000017.1 GCA_902773475.1 uncultured bacterium
GTTAAGGCCTCCTTCGCCAAGGGTAGTGTGGGACCCGCCCATGCGAGAGTAGGACGTCGCCGGCTTTTTTATTTAATCGATCGCCGCCGAACGCCGTCGAATGCAGTCGATTGCAGCCGGTTTTTCGAAAGCTGTCGATTGCGGTCGATTGCGGACGGTTTTTCGAACGCAGTCGATTGCAGTCGATCGCTGTCGAGTTTTCGATTGCAGTCGATCGCCATCGATAGCTATCGGTTGCTCTCGAAAAATGCCTAGCCCCACGGGCGGCATTGTTGTGGTATACTCTCTCCGCCTTGGGAGATTTCAAGTCATGGACAGTCTGAAAAAAACGGTTCTCTGCTTATTTGTCTTTGCGGCATCCGCCGTTGCCGCATCTTCGTCCCCGTCCGCTTCCGGTTCTGCGAAAGATCCGGGCGCGGAGTTCATTGTTTTTTCTGAAATCCGTCTGCCCGGCGGTCTCGATTCCGTTACAGGTCTCATCCTTGACTCTTGCCGGGAATCCGGAAACGCCGCCGCCGGGATACTCGCCGTCGCCCAGTTTGAAAAGACCGTAGCCCGCATAGTCGGCATGCCGGACCGCAAGCGCCCCGTCGCTGCCGCGGCATTCGTCGAAAAGCAGGGAAGCTCAAAGGTCGATGGCGTCGCATTCTTCCCGAGAAACGAAAAAGACGCGGCAGAGTTCGCCGCCGCTCTTTCCGGCCCGGACGCCCCTAAAGAAAGACCGCGTTTCGCAGTCCCGGTAAAAACGGAAAAGTACGGTCTTTACGGAGCCTACTCGGAACGCGAATTCCCCGAAGACTTCCTGCGCGGCGTCTTGCAGCGCATTCTCTCCTCCCCAGACACAGGCGCATTGGCCACCGTGCATATTTCAGGCGAGGCAGGAAAGGCGCTTTCGAAAAATCTTGCCGAGGAGGCGTCTGCGGCCGCTTCGCTGCTTTGCAGGCACGTGTGGGAGCAGGATTCCGAAATGGAAACCAAAGATCCATTCGCGATTCTGCGTCTTGAAGCCGGATATGGAGCCGCCGTCGGCCGCCGCGAAAAGAGCATCGCTTTCGCGAAGAGGGCGTCGGAACTTGCGAAGGGTTTCGCGGAAGCCGCAATCGAAATTTTCCGCACGCAGTCGGGCGTTGAAATCCGGTGCAGGGCGTCTGCCGAAAAAGGATCTGAACTCGATCGCGTTCTCGCGGCGGCCGATTTCGGCTTCGACGCCGGCAACCCCTTCGCTTTCATCAATCCGGGGAAAGACACTCTCGCGTTCGCTGCGTATCCCGCCGGAGGCACGATCGCGAAAATGGCCGGGCTGCCCGATCCTGACGACGGGGAACCTGCATTCCTGGCGGAATCCGCCTCCCCGGAACTCGCGCGCAATCCCAAGATTTCAAAGGAATTTGGTCTTTACATTGCGGGGTACTTTTTGAAGCGTCCCGCCTCGAAAGATCCCGGGTGGGATGAAAAGGCGGCCGAGTGCGGCCTGGCGTTATACAATGGGATATTGCGGTCGCCGCAGGGAATTCGCGGCTGGCGGATCGACGCCGCCAAATCCGGCGGCGGGACGGTTCTCTCCACCACCAGCAAATACCATTCGCCGGATATGGCGGCGGAACTTGCAAAAGACGGCGTCTGGATGGAGAAAGGCGCGGCTCTGGCGAATCTCGGCGCGCCGTCCTCCGCCGTGTTCGAAGCCCGGAAAGGCTCGTCCGTGCTTCTGGAATTCGATTTGCGGAAGGCCGGGAACGCACTCGCGGATCATTTTGCCAAAGCCGCGTCCGTCTTCGCCGGGAACGGCAAATGGGCCATGGCCGAGTATGCCGCCGGGAACGGATACATGGCGAACACGTGGGGAGATTCCGCGCTTGTGCGCGGTGCCATGGAAAACCGCGCAGAGCCGCCGTCCGTCCCGCCCGCGTTCCCCGCTTTCGGCGCCGGAGCGCGGATGTGCGCATACTACCATGCGGACGCCGGACGCTTCTTCGCGGCCGCGACAGCGAACATCCCGGGAGCCGGGAAGAATCGATCGTTCTCCGAAGGCGCATCGTCAGGCGCGGCCTGGATCGCGTCCGACGGTTTCCATGCTTTCATGAGGATGGACTTCGGCGCGGCGAAGTGCTTTATGCAGGCGCGGGACGTGTTCGCGCCCGGGTTGTTTGAACAGCCGATGCCGCCCCCGTCCGCGTTTCTGCAGCCTGAAGAGGACGACATCGACTGAAAGATTTGCGAAAACACAGGGCCTCACGTACAAACCATACGGAAGGAATAGGAAAAAATGAAAAAAATGATGATACTCGCGGCGTTTGCCGCAACAGCGACCTCGCTCTTCGCGGGGAATCTCAAACAACTCTCGTACGCCAGAATCGCGCCGCCGTCGCGGTTCGTGGAAGCCGCGGGGGAAGTAGGCAGAATGGCCGGCAAGCCCGAACTGGGCATCATGGCGGCGGCGTTCGCCCCTCAGCTGGAGGCTGAAACGGGCAAATTCCGCGCCGGGGCCGAATCCTTTGCAGCCGTGTACGCCGTGGAGCCGGAATTTTCGAAAGCGATGGATGCGTTCCTCGCCGATCCGGAGAAGAATCCCCCCGACCTGTCAGAAGTGATGGCTTTCGCGGTCGCGATTCCAGTAAACAGCCTTGGCGAAAACGCCAAAAAGAGCGGCGACTGGAAGATGGTCGAGGCGGGCGGACTGAAATTCGCGATATTCGCCAAGGCGGGCGGGGAAGATGCCGTCGCCGGAGCGTTGGAGAAGGAAGCGGGCGGGCAGATCGTCAAAGCGCTTCCCCGCTTCCTGAACGGGTCGATCGGCGACGATCTCCTGCAGGTCAAGTTCGGGCCTGAAGCGACGGAGCTGCTTTCCTCGCTTTTCGCAAAGTTCACCGACGAGTCCATCAAGGCGATGCGCAGCACCGTCCTGGAACTGACGGAAGAAAAGGATTTCCCGGTTTCTCTGCGCAAGCCGTTGATCGATCTCGCGGAATCCTATTTCGCGGCGTCGGGAAATTCCAAGAAGGTCATGGCATCGTGCAGGACGGTCGGCTTTTCCATCCGGCTCGTCTCCAAAGGATTCTCGGCTCTGCTTTCGGCGGACTTCAAGCCCGGCTCGCCGATGGACGCCGTTTCCCGCGCGACCGGCGAATACGGCATCTGCGAAAGCCAGCTTGACGCGCTTCCCGCGGAAGCCGTCGCCGTCTACGCCGACGGTCTCACTTGCGGAAACGTCTATTCCGCAGAATTCGGAAAGCATTACAGGGCGATGCTCGAAAACGCCGTTTCTCTGTGCCGCCAGGGCGTGAAGGAGATCCCGGAATCCGAAGACCTCAAAAAGGAAGTCCGCGAAGAACTCTACAAGTTCGTGTCGCTTCTCGAACTCGCCGTCAAGGATCGCGAACTCGAACCCGTCGGGCCTTCGGCGCTCGCCGCCGGCGTCTCCCCCGACTGCCGCCTGTGGCTGACGTCGCGCTCGAAAGTCGCGAATCCCGCAGTGTGCGTCTCCAAGTTCGCCAAGCCGCTCAACGCCGTTTTCGCGAACCTTCTGAACCTCGCCTTCCCTGCGGTGAAAAGCGCGTCCGTCGACTCCGGCGCGAACCGCGAGACGCTCGTTCTCGACTTCGCCAAGATGTTCGCATCGCTCGAGAAGACGAATCCCGACATCACCGGGGATGTCAAGCCCGTCCGCGAGTGGCTGGGCATACTTCTCGGCGACGGCCTTGAATCCACGACGGTCGCCGAAGGCGGCGATCTCGTGAACACGATCGACTCTTCCAGCGGCGTAATCCCGCCCGCGCGTCCCGGCGCTTTCTCCGGCCGCGTGAAAGAATATCTCGGCGGCATGAAGGGCAAGACCGTCTACATGATGGACTTCTCCGCCGCGGCCATGCTCGCGCCGTTCTTCAACCGCGACATCGAGTCCGACCCCGCCCTCGCGGGCAGGAAGGATGAACTTCTCGTCGAAGCGCCGAAAATGCCCGCTTCCGGCATTTTGTGCGCCGCTTCGCTGCGCCCCGGCGCCGGCGACTTCGGCATGAGCATCTCCGCGGGGGAAATATCCGCACTGGTGAAATTCGGCGAGGCGTGCAGCGCCAGAACCCGGATCGGGTTCGAGGCCTCGATGAAATCCGCCGGCAAAGACGGCGGGTGCGAAGATTCCGCCTGCGAGGCGGGAGCCTGCAAGAAGGCTGTTCCGGCCCCGGCGAAGTGACGCGCTGAAGTGTCGGTAATACTGCCGAGCGAGCGCCGGACGGCAAAGGCGCGCATCTTTGCGCTGCTCGTCTACGCCGCGCTGGCGCTCGGCGGCGTCACGATGGTGCTGCCCTTCGGGGTGATGATCGCATCGTCGTTCACGTCGGCCTACGACTACGGCCGCCACCTCCCCTTCGTGCGCGCGCTGTGGAACAGAAACGACCGCTTCATGCGGTCGCTTTCTCTTTATTTCAAGCGGTTCCCCCGCGACGTCTATCCGGACGCGCCGGCGCACTGGAACACCTGGGAATCCGTCGCGGCGGACAGGGAGGGGATCGACGAATTCGCCCGCCGCAACCTCGATCCCGCGCGCGACCCCGCCGTCTTCGCCGAGTGGAAACGGCTCGCTTCGGATTTCCGCGATTTCACGCTTTCGTACGACATAACAAACACCGTGTGCGCGTACGACAGGCGGGACGTCGCCCCGTTCGTACAGTCGCATTTCGAAAAGAAAGCGCTGCTGGACGATCCGGGGCTTTCCGGCGCGGCGCTGCGCGAAGCGGCGCTGGAGAAGATGAATGCCGAATGGCCGGTCAAATGCAAATCGTTTTTCGACGTTTCGTTCCGGCTCGAGTCCCAGGCGCCGCTCGGCCATGCCGGCTGGCGCGCGCCGGACACTCCGAAATTCGCCCTGTGGCTGGAATTCAAGGACTTCTACAGACGGCGCATGAAAGAGCGCGACGACTGGATTTCGCCGGTGCTGCCGTTTCCCACGCCTGCGAAAGGTCCGCCCGCGCGCCTGCACGGGAAAACGCCGGAAGACGCCTGGGCCGCGTACGGACACGGCCGCAGATTTCCTGTGCGCGAAGCCCTGGCCGTGCAGTTCGAAGAGCACGGCTGGCGGGACTTCCGCCGTTCGGCTTTCGACAACTACGCCACAGTCTGCGACTACCTGTTCGTGCGCGGCCGCGCTTTCGCCAACACTTTCGTGCTCGTGCTGCTCAGCGTTCTCGCGCACCTTACGGTGAATCCTCTCGCCGCGTACGCGCTTTCGCGTTTCAGGATGCGCGGCACGGAAAAGATACTTCTTTTCCTGCTCGCCACGATGGCGTTTCCCGCCGCCGTCACCGCAGTCCCCGGATTCCTCCTCGTGCGCGATCTGGGGCTTCTCAACACGATGGCCGCGCTCGTCCTGCCCGGAGTGGCGAGCGGGATGTCGATATTCATTCTGAAGGGGTTCTTCGACGCCCTGCCGCGCGAGCTGTACGAGGCCGCGTCGATAGACGGCGCGTCGGAATGGACGGTTTTCCGCAAAATCACGCTGCCGCTGACGACGCCGATACTTGCGGTGAACGCGCTTACGTCTTTCGTCGCCGCCTACAATTCATGGGAGTGGGCGTTTCTCGTCTGCCAGAAGGAGTCGCACTGGACGCTTGCCGTGTGGCTGTACCAGATGTCGATAAACTATTCCGGCGAGCCGTGGTGCGTGATGGCGGGATTCGTCCTTGTTTCGATACCCACGGCGCTCGTGTTCCTGCTTTGCCAGAAGGTCATCCTGCGCGGCATCGTGCTCCCGTCCCTGAAATAACCGGGGGCATATCCCTTTCAGACTTCAGATGCGCGGAAACCGCTCTCTCGTCTCTCGTCTGGCGTCTCTCGTCTCTCGTCTCTAGATTTCTAAAATCCTAGAATTCTAGAATCCTAGATTTCTAGATTTCTAGAATCCTAGACCGCATTCCCGACCCAAACACTCAAACCCTGTCTCAATTCTGTAAATTCTGTCGAAAAACAACAAGCGTACGACAACAAGTAAACCCAAACACCCAAACACTCAAACACTAAAAAATGTCCTCTTGCGCAGGGGCGGGGGAAGTAGTATAATAACGCCTTGTGTGGGGCAATAGGCATATTTCTGCAATAAACGGCGGGTCTGATCTGCCGTGCAAGGCCGCATTTTGCGTGGCCTGTGTTTTGCTACACACACACACACACACACACAA
>CACYEO010000018.1 GCA_902773475.1 uncultured bacterium
CGTCCGCCGCGAATTCACCCTCAAGGCCGGCGAGCCTCTCAAGGTGAAGCTTGCGCCCGGCGGCGGATTCGCCGCGAAGTTCACGCCAGTCCGCTGATTCCGCAGCGGACGCGGCGGCGGCGCATCAAAGCATATCCATGCCGCGCGACGTGCCTATGCGCGTCGCGCCTGCATTTAACATCGCAAGGGCGTCTTCGCGCGTACGGATGCCGCCTGCCGCTTTCACGCCCATGCCAGGGCCGCACGTTTCGCGCATCAGCGCCACGTCCTCCACACGCGCGCCGCCGCTGCCGAAGCCTGTGGATGTCTTTACGAAGTCGAAGCCGAGTTCCGCCGCAAGATTGCATCCCGCGACGATCTCACCGCGGGAAAGTTCGCAGCACTCGAGAATCAATTTCAGAACCGCGTCTTTCCTCGCGGCGCGAACGCGCTCCGCGAGCGGCGCGAGATTGGCGCGGCACGCGGCGACGTCGTATTTGAGCAGCCTGCGGTTCACGACCGCGTCTATCTCATCCGCCCCGTTCACGACGGCATCGAGAGCTTCCGCGCATTTCACCGCGGCGGTACCCTGCCCAAGCGGAAAATCCACGACCGTGCAAACTTTGACAGGCGTTCCCGCAAGCAGACGCGCGGCGAGGGGCACTTCGGCGGGATTCACGCAGACGGAGGCGAAACCGGCCGCGACCGCCTCTGCGCAGAGAACATGTATCGCATCGCGCGGACCGTCCGGCTTTAAAAACGTGTGGTCGATGTATTTTGCGATAGACGCGATTTCCACTGAGCGCACCCTTTCTATTTTCCGCCGGACGCCATGGCCGAATCAAGCGCTTCTCGCATCGCCTCCACATCCGGCTTCAGCCCGGTCCATATTCTGAACGCCAGGACCGCCTGCCGGAGAAGCATCCCGAGGCCGCCGATCGCAACCGCTCCGGCGGAGCGCGCCGCGCGCACCGTGGCGGTCTCTCTCGCCACCGGGACAATGTCGCAAACCGTCTGCCCGGAATGCATGGCGGCGGGAGGAATCGCAGACGCATCGTCCTGCTTCAATCCGGCGCTTGTCGCGTTCACTATGATGTCTGCATCCCGGAAAACATACTCCGCCTCCGGCGACGACAGTGCGAACGCGCAGCCGACGACGGCCCCGGCGGACGAACCGGCGGCGAGACGTTCTGCAAGCGCAACCGCTTTGGCCGGGGTCCGGTTGAGTATATGAAGCGACCGTGCCGGGAGGCGCGCGAATCCCGCCGCGAGGGCTGCACCCGCGCCGCCGCACCCTGCAATGGCGACTTTCTTTCCGGCGATCTCCACGCCGCGCTCCGCCAGATCGGCGAAGAAGCCGCCCACATCCGTATTGTGGCCTTCGGTTTTCCCTCCAGGCAGGAACTTCACCGTGTTCACCGCACCGGCGTCGATCGCAGATTGCGCAAGCGAATCGAGAAGCGGCATTATCGCCTTCTTGTGCGGCATTGTGACGTTCAGCCCGGAATAGCCCTCCCCGGCGCAGCGCGCGAGTTCTTCGCGCAGCGCCTCCGGCGGCACGTCGAAACGGCCGTACGAGGCGTCGATGCCGAGCGCGGCGAAATTCGCCGCGTGCATGACCGGGGACAGCGAATGCCCGACCGGATGGCCGAATATGGCAAACTTCAGCGCCACAGGGTCACTCCGCCGCCGCGCGCTTCGGAGCCCGGCGGGCGGACACCTCGATCACGTTCACCTGGTTGCGAAGCTGCAGCACGATCTGCTCCACCACATTCCCGGTGCCGAGAATGTCGATCTTCATGCGCGATACGGAACCGTCCTCGGTAGGGCCTACGTTCAAAGTCTGGATATTGTAGCCGCGCCCGGAAATAAGCCCGACGATGCGCGCAAGCACGCCCGGGCGGTTTTCCACGTAACAGTTCAGCCTGTATGTCTGTTCTTGTTCTTCCATGCGTCTCTCCGTGACAAAACACAGCCGCAGGGACGGAAACCGGCGGACTTCCCGCCGCCCGGCGGCAGGCGGGATTATACCAAATCCCGTCAGACCGCGCTTGAAACCGCGCGCATCGAACGGCGGCGCAGCAGCAGCGCATTTGCGAAGTTGAGCGAATACGCCGCGACAAGCATCGCGACGACCGCCTTGTATCCGCCGCAGTTCTCGTACACCCAGATGGAAGCCTGGTTGCCCGCGAGGCCCGCAAAACCCCACGCCGACAGCACGGCGCCGTGGATCTTGGATATGTTGGTCATGCCGTAGTGGTCTGCGAGAATCGCGGGTATCACGGAGAACCCGGCGCCGTAGCATGCGTTGATCACGAGCAGGGCCGCGCCGATCATTGGCGGCCAGAAGCTGGCGCACATCACGCCGGCGGAGATCGAAAGTATCAGCAGCATTATGTTTATGCGGCGCGCAAGGCGGTCGGACCACCACGCGAAAAGGAAGCGCCCGCCTCCGTTCATCAGCCCGCACAGAGCCAGGATCGCCGTCACCAGACCGGTGCCGTATCCGACCTCTTCCGTCTCCATCATCTGCTTCGCGAGCGGAATCAGGCAGAGACCGGCGGAAATGTTCAGGAACATGAACAGCCAGGACTGGAGGAAGAACGGATCCTTGACGAGACGGATGTATTTGAATTCAAGCGCGGGGATGTCGTTGCCGAAGGTCTGAACCTTGATTTTCGGCTTTTTCAGGATGAGCGCGGCCGCCACCATCGGGACGACGTAGAACACGGCGAACGCGAGAAACACGGACGCGATCCCCTCGCCGGACTCCTTGACGACGCCGAGGCAGTCGTAGAAGCCCCTGAAGCGCATTGAGAACACGGAATCCGGTCCGCCGAAGCCGAAGCCCTTGTAGACTATCGTGGAAAGCGAAGAGCCGAGGCCGAAGGATATTATGGGAAGGGCGGCCGCGATGGCCTTGCTGTCCGGGAACCACAGCATCATCGTCTTCACCGGGGAAATGTATATTATGCCCGTTCCGGTTCCGAGCAGGACGCCGTAGCCGATGTAGACGAGCGCGAGCGACTTCTGCATTATCCCGAGCGCTGTCACGCAAAGCCCGGAAATGAAAAGCACGGTTCCGGCGATCGTCGAAAGCCGGATGTTGCGCTCGACTATCTTGCCGAAAAACGCCGCGCCCATGCCGAGAAAGAAGATGCCGAGCGAGAAGGCGAATTGCACATCGGTCTGGGTCCGTCCGATATAGGCGGCTATTTCCGACGAGAAATTCGTGAAGGCGTATATCTGCCCCACGGACACGGCCAGCAGAAACGCGGGGAGAACCGCGCTTGTGAATCTTTTCATTTTCGCACCATCCTTTTTGCCTGTGAATGATGCCCAGACGAGCGGCTCCCGCGAGGCCTGCGGTCCATGTGGTAGACTCCACCGGAGGCGAACGCCTCTTTTCGTCAGTCCCGCAGACGGGGTGAATTATGCCAAACGCCCGCCGCCGTGTCAATCGCACAGAAGCGGATGCGGGAAACGATCAAGTTGCGCCGGGAACGGGGATTTTGATACAATCCGCCCGCCGACAAGGGAGAACAATATGCAAAACCGTAAATACAGGAAAACCGTCCGATTCATGGTTCCCGCAGCGCTTATTGCTTTCGCTACGGCCAGACCAGCAAACGCCGCGACGTCATGGAACTGGACCGGAGCGGGCGGAGATATGAACTGGTTCACCGCCGCGAACTGGTCCGACGGCGACGGCAACGCCGCAACCGGACTTGCTTCCGGCGACAGCTTCACGTTCGATGCGGTCACGCCGTCTGGCAGCGTGAATTACAATCCGTCGGGCGATTTCAATATCGAGACGGTTACATTCGGCGCAGGATTGACTTCCGCCGTCAAGATTGCGGGCGGCAAAATCGCGAGCCTCGGCAACGCCGTCAACAACAATGCGTCATACGCGATGGAGTTCGCGAACGAAGTTGCTTTCGCTTCGACAATCAATCTTGCCGCGCCGGCAAAGCACATCGTCATGTCCGGCGGCGCGACGGGGACGACACTCTCTACGTCGTTTTCAGATCTCTACGGAAATTTCACTTTGACGGCCGATTGGACGGTCGGCGCGTCTTGCACGGTCAAAAGCGGCTCCACGCTCACGACGAAAAAAATAACGAACAATGCTTCCAACAGCTATCTCATGAATGTCGAAGCCGGCGCAAAGCTTGTCGTGAACGGCGATTTCACATGCTATTCAAACGCTAAAGGTTCGTCTCCGCGCCTCCTGCAGAAAGTGAACGGCGTTGTCATTGTCAACGGAACCGCCACCGTCAAGGGAAACAGCGGAGACCCCGGGAAAAACACATACCTTGTCGGCGATTCTTCCTCTGCCGGCATAGTTCTCGCGAACAAATTTTCTTTCCAGTACGGCGTGAAAGGCACGAACTACCATTACTACAACATCGCAAGAGTTGGCGCAGGAACGGGCGGAATCAACTACAACAACTCCGCGCGAAACTATCCAAGGGAATTTTACTGCATGGGGGACTGGTCGTTCGGCGATCTTTCCAGCGGCGGAAACGGCACTGCGTACAACCAGTCTTCCATCGCATTCCACACGTCCGACTTTCTCGACCCTGCGACAGGACGTACCATTACCGCGACTGGATGCTTCAACTCGCATGGCGGCGCCGGAACCAACAAACCGATGACGATCGACGGCTGCGGAACAATGCTCTTCAACTGCGCGTTCGGATTCGGCGATTTGACAGTGTCGAACAGCGCGACAGTCGCCGTAAACGCCGGAAAGCGTCCCTGCGGCGGTGCGGTGACGATGAAAGACTCCTCCACGCTGATTTTGTGCCAGGCGGGGACGGGCGCCGTCGCGCTTGGCGGTGCGCTCGCGTTCAACGCCGGAACGTCGCTCGTCTGCTCCAACCTCGTTTCTTCGGTGACGCCGCTCACGGC
>CACYEO010000019.1 GCA_902773475.1 uncultured bacterium
CCCAGCGGAATCCTGGAGCTCTGGCCGGGGGTTGTCCCGTAGTTCGCGAATTTCTGGATCGCGGCGGGGTACTCGCCGTGTTCCGCCTTGTATGCGGCGATCGCCGTGAGAATCGTCTTGCGCGAAGCCATCGCCTGTTTCGAGCGCATGCTGGATATGGCGTTCCGCCACAGGCCTATCGAAATCGCGGAGAGTATCGCGATTATCGTTATGACGAGCACGAGCTCGAGAAGCGTGAAAGCGTTTTTGCGGGCGTTTTTCATTTCACCACCTGATCGTCCGTCCAGCTGTAGATGTCGTCCGAGCCGTCTGCGCCGTAAGGCTCGAACTCCCCGTTCGCCCCGCAGCACCACACGATGGCGGTCTTGCGGACTTTTATCGTGACGCCGCCGACGTTTGCGACGCACACGCCCGGAGAATCTTCCTTGTCCACGGAAAAGCGGAAGATGTGATCCCTCACCGTGCCGCCGCCCGGAATATCCGTCGTCTTCGACGCTTTCGGGTTCTCTTCAAGGAACGTTTCCGCCCACACGGTGACTATGCCGAACCTGTCCGCGCCTCTGAGGAGGTGGGAGGCGTTTTCGGTCTGCGTGAAAATGTTTGAAGAGTGCGTGAATTTCCGGCAGACGTTTTCGTCGAGCAGGCCTTCGTTGTTCTTGACGTTGTTGATGATGATCGAAGGCCAGCCGGTCATGCCTTTCATTTTCGACAGGGCGATTTCGGCCTGCACGATCTTGTCGTGGCAGCGCGTTTCGCGCGCATGGCGGATGTACGCGATGTAGCCGGACGCGGTTATTCCCATCAGGATCGCTATTATCCCTATCACGAACAGCAGTTCGAGCAGCGTGAAGCCGGCGGCCGCGCGGCGTTGTGTTTTTTTGAACATGTCGGTGCCTTTCTCCGTTGCTCCGTCGTCAGTGCGAAAGTCCTATCAGGTCGTCGGCCAGCCAGCCGCCGGCGGTTTCGGCGTTCGAACCCGTCATGGAGTCCAAGGGGATCCACGGCGGGAACGTGTGGCCGTCCGGCCCGGAAGACCACAGGCTGTAGGACTGGTACGGCGCCTTCGAGTAGTAGTAGAATTCGCGGCCCCACCCGTCGTACACCGTCATGAAGTCAAGCGTGTACTGCTGTCCGCCCGCTTTTGCGATGTAGATGCCGGGGTTGATCGGCACTACGAGATCGGCGGTGTTTTCACACACGTTGATCCCGAAGAACTTGTGGGCGGATTTGCCGGGATTTCCCAATCTCACTATTTTTTCGAGATTCGGCATCCAGCGCGCGCAGGCCCTCTGGCTCGGCGCGCAGTTCAGGACATCGAGCATGCTCATGCCGAATCCGCCGCCTTTGGCTTGGTCCATTTTGCTGCGGATGTTGTTCCAGCTTTCGAGGTTTTCGCCTGTGAAAGGATTGTCGGGAACGATGTTCTGCTGCTCCCACTGCGCGTACGAGCCGTCGTAGAACGCGGGCTGCGAATAGAGCATGAACGCGTAGCGCGGCAGGAGGTAGCTCATCAATCCGAACTTGAAGAGTTTTATGTGTCCCCAGGAGTGGTGGTGTTTGATGGCGTTGAAGCGTCCGGGGTTGGTTCCCACGCCGTCGAACTTGTATGCGTAGGCGGCGCGTTTGACGTGGTTGGGCCAGTGCTTTCGGTTGTATTCCGTGTCCTGGTGCCGTTCCATGCATTTTTCCGCGACGTGCTGTATGCGCTGGTCGAGTTCCGGGCGGAACGGGAAATACGCGCCTATGGGCTGCGACCGGCATGCGGCGCACACCTGCGGCCAGCGAAGGGTGCCGCCGCCGGAATCCTCGCCCGCGTAGTTGCCGGATTCGTCCATCACCTGCTCGATGGTTGCGTTTTCATCGTAGTCGTCGCCGCCGCCGTAGTCGCCGCCGTCGAGCGTGATTTTCACGTTGATGTTGCGCGAGCCGTGGAGTTTGACGGGCGGGTAGGAGCCGAACGCGCTGTAGTAGCCGGAAAGGCAGTTCTGCAGTTTCTGCATCTTCATGACGGTGTTCGCGCGCTTGGACGCGTCCGTGCCGAGCCCTGCGAGGCGGAACACGACCGCCATGAGAATCGCGATTATCGCGATCACCACAAGAAGCTCTATAAGCGTGAAGCCGCCGGATTTTCTGTCGTGGAAACGCATTCGGGACCTCCTTGCCGGGGTTTAGATCGCGCCGCCGGCGCCGCCGACGTTCTGGATTATCGAGACCATGGGCATGAACATGGCAATGACGATGGTGCCCACTATGAGAGCGAGCGTCAGGATCAGAATCGGTTCGATCGCGGCGGTCATGCCGGCGACGGCGTTGTCCACTTCGTCGTCGTAGGTGTCCGCCACGCGCGTAAGCATGTCGCTCAGCGCGCCGGTCTCCTCGCCCACCTGGACCATCGAAACGACCATGGGCGGGAACACGCCGGACGCCGCGAGGGGATCGGTCATGGATTCGCCTTCCTTCACCGCGTCATGGACGTCCTGCAGGGCGCCGGCGACTATTTGGTTGCCGGAAGTGTCGCGCACTATGAGGAGCGCCTGCAGAATCGGCACGCCGGAGGCGAGAAGCGTCCCGAGCGTGCGCGACACGCGCGATACCGCCGTGCGGCGCACGAGGGTTCCGAACGCCGGAAGGTGAAGTTTGAGCGAATCGAAGAAGTAAGCGCCTTTCTTGGTGCGCCCCGCCATTTTCAGCAAGACGATTGCGGCAACCGCCGAGACGAATATGGAAGCCCCCTGCGTCTGCACGAATTGCGAGGCGGAAATGACGGCCTTCGTTATCGCCGGCAGTTTGTCTTCGCCGCCGAGCAGATCCTTGAACACGCTCTGGAAGGTGGGAATGACCTTTATCATGAGGAACGCGGTTATGCCGATCGCCGCGACCAGAACGACGATCGGGTAGACCATCGCGCCCTTCACCTTGTTCTTTATCTTTTCCGCCTTTTCGGCGAACTCCGCCAGGCGCTTGAGCACGAGTTCCAGGACGCCGCCCGCTTCGCCGGCCTTGACCATGCTCACGTAGAGGCTGTCGAATATCTTGGGATAGGCGGACAGGGCTTCGGAGAACGTAGCGCCGCCGGATATGGATTCGATTATTCCGTCGAGCGCTTCGAGGAGCCTGGGGTGTTTCGTCTGTTTTTTAAGGACGTCGAGGCTCCGCATAAGCGGCAGGCCGGCGTTCACGAGCGTGGCAAGCTGCCGCGTGAAGGCGGTGAGTTCTTTCTGCTTTATGCGCGGCTGGAGGAATTTCGGCAGTTTGATTTCCACCGAAAGTCCTTTGCCTTTGGATTTCTTCTTTGCGGCCGCGGCGCCGGACGCCGCCGCGCGCGCGGCGGCGGCGCCGGAAAGTTCGCTCAATCCGGTGGGAAAGAGCCCGTTCGCCCTGATCGCCGCGATTGCGGTGGAACGGTTCTCCGCTTCTATGGTGCCGGACTGCTCCTGCCCGGACGAATCCTGCGCTGTGTACTGGAAAGTCGCCATGTCCTGCCTTTCAGCCTCCGCTTTCGGAGCGGTGGCGCGGTAGGCCGTATTTATACCATAAATCCCCCCGCGCAGGCAACACCGCTTTTGCGGAAACTTTGGCGCGTCCGGCGCGCGGTTTGACACGGATCGGCGGATTTTGGTAATATTCCCACTTGCCTTTCGCATAAAACGGGCGATTCCGGGGCATGATGCCGCCGGATTTCGCGTGCGTTGCGCGGAACGGCGGAAAGAAACTTTCGAAATGAACGAAACATCAGGCGATCCTATCGTATTTTCGGGGACATCGAACAGGCCGCTCGCCGAAAAGGTGGCTGCGTATCTGGGGCGTCCTCTGGGCAATCTCGACATACGCAGGTTCCCCGACGGCGAAACCTTCTGCCACATAGAAGAGTCCGTGCGCGGGCGCGACGTGTTCGTGATCCAGCCGACGTCCCCGTGCCCGAACGACGCCCTCATGGAGCTGTTCGTGATAATGGACGCCGCGAAGCGCGGAAGCGCGGCGCGCATAACCGCGGTGCTGCCCTACTACGGCTACGCGCGGCAGGACCGCAAAGACCGCCCGCGCGTTCCGATAACGGCGAAACTCGTGGCGAACCTCATAGTGAAAGCCGGCGCGGACCGCGTCCTCACGATGGATCTGCACGCGAACCAGATACAGGGGTTCTTCGACATCCCCGTGGACCATCTCCACGCCGAACCGGTGATACTGCGCTACATCCGCGACCTGCACATGGAGCATCCCATCGTGGTGTCGCCCGACACGGGCGGCGCGAAGACCGCCTACGGCTACAGCCGCAAGCTCGGGACGGGGCTTGCGATAGTCGCCAAGCAGCGCCTCGGCGACGCGGAAGTGGACGCGTTTTCCGTGGTCGGCGACGTGAAAGGCCGCGACGTGATAATGATCGACGACATGACCGCCACCGGCGGCACGCTTTCGGCGGCGGCGAAACTGCTGCGCGAAAACGGGGCGAAGTCCGTAAGGGCGTTCGTGTCGCACTTCCCGCTCACCGACAAAGGCGTGGAGCGGCTTGCAAACGAGTCCCAGCTTACGGAGCTGGTCGTCACGGATTCGATACTCATGCGCCCGGACTTCGACATATCGAAGCTGCCGTTCAAGCTGACGGTTCTTTCGGTGTCGGAGATTCTCGGCGAGGCGATAAGGCGCATACACGAAAACCTGAGCGTCAATTCGCTCTTCAAGTGAAAAGCTTCCGGCGGAAGCCGGAACCCGTCGAGGGTAGCGTTTCGCGCGGCAAGACGCGCCGGCCGGGTGGCCGGAGGCGGCGGGCCGGCGGCGCGAGAGAGCGGCGGGCGAAAGGAAAGAAAGAACAATGGATCAGATAACGATCAAGGCGGAGGAACGCACCGAGCAAGGCACGGGCGCGGTCCGCCGTCTGCGCCGCACGGGGCTGATTCCCGGAGCGGTGAATCGCATGAAAGGCGGCACGCTGCTCGTGAAGCTCGGCGCGCACGACTTCATGCTGGCGATGCGGGGCCGCACGAGCAAGCAGTTGCTGGTCTCGCTGGAGATAAACGGTTCCACGATACCGGCGTTGATGCGTGAAGTGCAGAACGACGTGATCGGGGGAACTCCAATACACGTCGATTTCGGCGAAGTCTCGCTGACAGAAAAGGTCCGCGTGACGGTGCCGGTGGTCCTCGCGGGCGAACCTGTGGGCGTCAAGATCGGCGGCGGCATCCTCGAACAGGTGCTCCGCACGGTCGACGTCGACTGCCTGCCCGGAGACATCGCGGAGAAGTTCACGGTGGACGTTTCGTCCATGAACCTTTCCGACACGCTTTTCGTGCGCGACCTCAAACTCGGCGACGCATACACCGTCGCCACGCGCGCGGACGTGCCCGTAGCGGTGATCAAGGCGCCTGAAGGCGCGGACGAACCCGCCGCCGCGGCAGCCGCGGCCGCCCCCGAAGTGATCAACAAGGGCAAGAAGGAAGAAGCCGCCCCCGCGGCGGCCGGCGACAAGAAGTAACGGTCCCGACATCCGTCCGCGACAGCAATGAACGTCATAGCAGGACTCGGAAATCCCGGCGCGGAATACGCGAACACGCCGCACTCCATCGGCTTCGAAGTCGTGGACGAGTTGGCGCGGCGCGCGGGCGCGGAATGGAAGAAGTCCGCTTCGTTCAAAGGCGAACTGGCGCAGGGCGTTCTAGGAGGCGTGCAGGTGCTGCTGGTGAAACCGGCGACCTACATGAATCTGAGCGGAACGTGCATAGCGCCGGTCGTGAAATACCGCAACTCCTCCGCGGAGGACCTGATCGTCGTCTCAGACGACATCGATCTTCCCGCAGGCAGGATCCGCGTGCGCAAAGGCGGAAGCGCGGGCGGGCACAACGGGCTGAAGTCCGTGATAGAGTGCCTGGGCACGGCGGATTTCACGCGCGTGAAGGTGGGCGTAGGCCGGCGCGAAGAGCGCGGCGGAGTCGTCGCCCACGTCCTCGGCAAGATCGACGCGCGGCAGCGCGCGGTGTTCGACGAGGCGGTGCAGGCCGCGGCGGACGCGGCGGCGGATGCGGCCCGGCAGGGCATAGAGACTGTGATGAACCGGTACAACGGCTGGCGAGCCCCCTCGGCCGCCGCCGGAACCGAAAAGGAAAACCAATGAAAAAGTACGATGGTCTTTACATCTTCGCCGGCACGGCGAAGGATGAAATCCTCGAACAGTACATCGCCAAGGCGACGGCGGAAATCGCGCGCTTCGGCGGAAACGTGCTTTCGCAGGTCGTTCTGGGCAAACACGCGTTCGCGCATCCGATGAAGAAGCGCGAAAACGGCGTGTATGTGCAGGTGCGCTTCGAACTCGACCCCTCCAAGGTGTCCGAGCTCGTGAACCGCTACAGGCTCGTGGAGGAAGTCTTCCGCGTGCAGATTCTCGCCGTGGACGAGCGCATGGAGGCGAAACTCGCCGCCCAGCGCGAGACCGCGCAGCGCCGCGCCGAAGAGGCCGCCCGCCGCGAGGCGGAGGCCGCCGAGGCCGCTCCGGCGGAACAGCCGGGAGAAAGCGCCTGAACGGAAGGCGGACGCCCATGGCCTCTTTCAACAAAGTGATCCTTGCGGGCAATCTCACGCGCGACCCCGAATTGCGCACCGCCGGAACCGGCGGCGCCAAGGTCGCCACGTTCGGACTTGCCGTAAACGAAGTGTTCCGCGACAAAAACACCGGCGCCCTTGCGGAACGCCCGGTGTTCGTGGATGTCGACGTTTGGGACAAGCAGGCGGAGAACGCCGCGCAGCACCTCCGCAAAGGACGCAACATCCTGGTGGAGGGCAGGCTCCAGATGGACGCCTGGGAGAAAGACGGCCAGAAACGCACGAAACTGAAAGTGCGCGCCAGCGTCGTGAAGTTCCTCGGCCCGCCCCAGCCGCAGCAGGGCGGCCAGGCGCAGGACGCCGGGAGACCGCAGGCGCCGGGCGACTACGCTTCGCGCGACGACGTCATGGGCGATCTGCCCTTCTGACACAAACCCAAGTTCGAAAAAAGGAAAACAAAATGGCTTATCCCAAAAAACACGACCGCGACGACTTCGCGTCGCGCCGCCGTCCGCAGCTTTCGCCGTCGGACGAGATTGACGTCAACGACATCGAGACGCTCCGCCACTACGTGACGGACTACGGCAAGATCATCCCCGCGCGCATCACCGGCGTCACGGCGCAGCAGCAGCGCCGCATCAAGCAGGGCGTCCGCCGCGCGCGCAACATGGGCCTGATGGCCTGAGAAAGGAGACGGAAATGTCCGTAGAAGTTCTTCTGATGTCCGACGTCTCCAAGCTCGGCCGCGCCGGACAGATCGTCCACGTGGCCCCCGGCTACGCCCGCAACGCGCTCATCCCCAAAGGCCTCGCGGCCCCCGTAACGGAAGCCTCCCGCCGCCGTCTCGCCAAACTCCAGGCGGAACGCGCCAAGAAGGCCGCCGAAGAAAAGGCCGCCGCGCAGGAGACCGCGCGCAAGCTCGCGAACCTCTCCATCACCGTGAACGCCCACACCACCGACGGCACGCACCTCTACGGTTCCGTCGGCGCCACGGACATCCTCGCGGCGATCGAAGCGGACCGCGGCGTGAAACTCGAGCGCCGCCAGCTCGACATGCCCGACGCCCTCAAGGAAACCGGCGAATTCAACGTGACCCTCAAACTCGGCCACGGCGTGCAGGTTCCCTTCAAGATCCAGATAGTCGCCGAAGACGGCGCGCCCGCCGCGGAATGATCCGCCCGCAAAGGAAAGGCATCAAACGATGAAAGAAGGAATACATCCCGAATACGGCGAGGCCACGATAACCTGCGCCTGCGGCAATGTCATCCACACGAAATCCACCAAGCGCGAAATGCAGGTGAACACCTGCTCCGCGTGCCATCCGTACTTCACCGGCCAGAAGACCGTAGTGGACACGGAAGGCCGCGTGGATTCGTTCAAGAAACGCTACGCCAAGTTCGCCGCCGCCAAGAAGTGACGGCGGCCGGCGGAATCCGGGCGCTCCGCCGCCCGGATTCCGCGCGCGCCGCGCCGCCGGCGCGGCGCGCCTGGTCCGGGAATGCTCGACCGCGCTCTCATAACCGCAAGGCTCTCGCGTCTCGCCGCCCTTGAAGGGGAACTGGCGGATCCTGCGATACTAGCCTCCCCCGCGCTCTACCGCGCGCGGATGGACGAGCACGCCGCGCTCAAGAAACTCGAATCCGCCGCGTCCGCCTACGAAAAGACGGCGCGCGACCTGGAGGCCGCGCGGGAACTCGCGCTCGACCCGGAATTCGCGGAAATGGCCGCCGGGGAGATCGCCGCGCTCGAAGCGGCGCTTCCGGAAGCGGAACGCGCGGTCGTGCAGGGGCTTGTCCCGCCGGATCCCGACGATTCCGCCAACGCGATTTTCGAAATCCGCGCCGGAACCGGAGGCGACGAAGCCGCGCTTTTCGCGGCCGTGCTTTTCAGAATGTATTCGCGCTACTGCGAAAACCGCGGCTGGAAAACGTCCGTACTCTCGTCCAGCGAAACGGAACTGCGCGGATACAAGGAAATCGTCTTTACCGTGAACGGCGAAGGCGCCTACGGGACTTTCCGCTTCGAAAGCGGCGGCCACCGCGTACAGCGCGTGCCTGAAACGGAACAGCAGGGCCGCATACATACTTCCGCCGCGACGGTCGTCGTATTCCCCGAATCGGCCGAAGCCGCCGAACTTTCGATTCCGCCGGACGAAATACGCGTAGACATTTTCTGCGCGGGCGGCCACGGCGGGCAGGGCGTGAACACCACGTATTCGGCGATCCGAATGACGCACCTGCCCACAGGAATAGTCGCGCAGTGCCAGGACGAGCGCTCGCAGCAGCGCAACAAGGAAAAGTGCCTTGCGGTGCTGAAATCCCGCATTCTTGACGCGCGCAAGCGCGAAGAAGAGGCGAAACACGGCGCAGACAGGCTTTCCCTGCGCGGCTCCGGCGACAGATCCGAGCGCATCCGCACCTACAATTTTCCCCAGAACCGGCTGACAGACCACAGGATAGACCTTACGCTCTATTCACTCGACAGGATTGTGGAAGGCGATCTCGACCCGGTCCTCTCCCCTCTGCGCGAACGCGACGCCGAACGCCGCCTCGCAGCCGCCCTTGCCTGACAATTGCGCTGTCACAGTGTGACACGATGGCGCGCTTTGTGTGACAAACCGCACGAAAGACGGCATTTTTACAGGTTGGCACGCATATTGCTAATATATATCTCGCCGCGAGGGCAAGGCCTGCGGCAGGAAAGGATACATTATCATGTCAAAAGTATTGGGAATAGACTTGGGGACGACCAACAGCTGCATGGCTGTCATGGAAGGCGGCGAGCCGGTCGTTATTCCGAACGCCGAAGGCGCGCGCACCACGCCGTCAATCGTAGCGTTCACCAAAAACGGCGACCGTCTTGTCGGCCAGGCGGCAAAGCGCCAGGCCGTGACGAATCCGAAGGCGACGATATATTCCATCAAGCGCTTCATGGGCCGCCGGTACGACGAAATGGCGGAAGAAGCCAAAATCGTCCCGTTCGACGTAGTCCGCGGCGCGAACGGCGACGCCAACGTGAAAGTCGGCGACAAGGAATATTCGCCGCAGGAGATTTCCGCGATGATTCTGCAGAAGCTCAAGGCCGATGCAGAAGCGTTTCTCGGCGAAAAGATCACGCAGGCGGTGATTACCGTTCCGGCATACTTCAACGACGCCCAGCGCCAGGCCACGAAAGACGCCGGCCGCATCGCCGGGCTTGAAGTCCTCCGCATCGTGAACGAGCCTACCGCGGCGTCGCTCGCGTACGGGCTGGACAAGAAGAAAAACGAAAAGATCGCCGTGTTCGACTACGGCGGCGGCACATTCGATATTTCGATTCTCGACATCTCCGACGGCGTGTTCGAAGTCAAGGCCACGAACGGCGATACGCACCTTGGCGGCGACGACCTCGACCAGGCGGTGATGCGCTGGATGATCGACGAGTTCAAACGCGACAACGGCATCGACCTTTCGCAGGACATGATGGCGCTTCAGCGTCTGAAGGAAGCCGCGGAAATCGCCAAGTGCGCGCTTTCCTCCGCAACAAGCCACGACATATCTCTGCCCTTCATAACGGCGGACCAGACCGGGCCGAAGCATCTGCAGGTCACGCTTACGCGCGCCAAACTGGAACAGCTCACGGCGGATCTCGTGTCCCGTACCGAAACGCCCTGCCGCAACTGCCTGCGCGACGCCGACCTGTCGTCCGTCGATGAAGTCATTCTCGTCGGCGGCCAGACGCGCATGCCGGCCATCCAGGCCCAGGCGAAGGCGCTTTTCGGCAAGGAGCCGCACAAAGGCGTCAATCCGGACGAAGTCGTAGCCGTCGGCGCGGCGATCCAGGGCGGCGTGCTGAAAGGCGAAGTCAAGGACGTGCTCCTGCTGGACGTCACCCCGCTCACCCTCGGCATCGAAACGCTCGGCGGCGTGCTCACTCCGCTCATCGAGCGCAACACCACGATTCCGACCAAGAAGAGCCAGATTTTCTCCACGGCGGCGGACAACCAGCCGGCGGTGGACATCCACGTGCTCCAGGGCGAGCGCAAGATGGCGCAGGACAACAAGTCCATCGGCAAGTTCCATCTCGACGGCATTCCGCCCGCGCCGCGCGGCGTTCCGCAGATCGAAGTCACGTTCGACATCGACGCGAACGGCATCCTCAACGTCACGGCGAAGGATCTCGGCACCGGCAAGGAGCAGCACATCACCATCACCGCGTCGTCCGGCCTCTCCAAGGAAGAGATCGAGCGCATGCGCAAGGATGCCGAACTCCATGCCGCAGAAGACCAGAAGCGCCGCGACGCGGTTGAAACGCGCAACCAGGCCGAAAGCTTCGCGTACCAGACCGAAAAGATGCTCAAGGACAACGGCGACAAGGTCCCGGCCGACAATAAGGCGCCGATCGAAAGCGCGTTGAACGATCTGCGCGAGGCGCTCAAGGGAACCGACGACGCGGCGATCAAGGCGAAACAGGACGCCCTGATGAAAGCCGTCGAGCCGGTCGCCCAGCAGATGTACTCGCAGCAGCAGGCCCAGGGCGCGGCCGGCGGCCAGGCCGGCGCGGGCGCTCCGCCGCCTCCCCCGCCGCCGCAGGGCGACTCCGGAAACGGCGGCGCCAAAAAAGACAATGTCGTGGACGCAGACTTCACGATGAAATGATTTGATTGCTGCCGCGCGATCGAAGCATTCGACAGCAATCGACGGCAATCGGCAAAAACAAACAAGGAGACCATGAAAATGGCATCGACATCGAAAATCCGCCCCCTCGGCGACCGCGTTCTCGTGGAGCCGAAGGAAGAGAAAGAAGAAGTCCGCGGCGGGATCATCATTCCCGACACCGCCAAGGAAAAACCGATGGAAGGCAAAGTGATCGCCATCGGCAAAAAATACGATAAAGACCACAAGAGCGTCGATTTCGACGTGAAACCCGGCGATCGCGTCCTCCTGCCCAAATACGGCGGCACGGAAGTGAAGATCGACGGAAAGAAGTATCAGCTCGTCCGCGAGGAAGACCTCCTCGGCGTGATCGAATGATTTCCGTACAGGACAAAACAGCAAAGGAACAGATAAAATGGCCGCTAAACAGATCAAGTACGAAGCGGACGCCCGCCAGAAAATCCTCGCAGGCGTCTCCAAACTCGCCCAGGCCGTCACGTCCACGCTCGGACCGGGCGGACGCAACGTCATCCTGGACAAGAAGTTCGGCTCCCCGCAGATTACGAAAGACGGCGTGACCGTCGCCAAGGAAATCGAACTTCCCGATCCCTTCGAAAACATGGGCGCGCAGATGGTGCGCGAAGTCGCCTCCAAGACGAACGATGTCGCCGGCGACGGAACGACCACCGCCACGCTTCTCGCGCAGGCGATCTACTCCGAGGGCCTCAAGAACATAACGGCCGGCGCCGACCCCATGTCGCTCAAGCGCGGCATCGACAAGGCCACCGCCGCCGTGACCGACGCCATCGCCAAGCTCTCCAAGAAGGTGAAGGGCAACGCCGAAATCGCGCAGGTCGCCACGCTTTCCGCCAACGGCGAAGCCGAAATCGGCAACCTTATCGCCGAGGCCATGGACGCGGTCGGCACCAACGGCACGATCACCGTCGAGGAAGCCAAGACGCTCGAAACCACGCTTGACACCGTCGAGGGCATGCAGTTCGACAAGGGCTACCTCTCGCCCTACTTCATCACGAACGCCCAGGACATGGAATGCGTGCTGGAGAATCCCTACATCCTTCTCTTCGAGAAGAAGATCTCCAACCTGCAGGACATGCTGCCGCTGCTCCAGAACGTCGCCAAGACCGGACGTCCGCTGATGATCATCGCGGAAGACGTCGAAGGCGAAGCGCTCGCTACGCTCGTCGTGAACAAGCTGCGCGGCTCTTTCCAGGTTTGCGCGGTCAAGGCCCCCGGCTTCGGCGACCGCCGCAAAGCGATCCTCGAGGACATCGCGATCCTCACCGGCGGCAAGCTCATCTCCGAAGACCTCGGCATCAAGCTTGAAAACGTCCAGCTCGAAGAGCTCGGCAAGGCCAAGAAGGTCGTCGTGGACAAGGACAACACCACGATCATCGAAGGTCTCGGCAAGAGCGCCGACATCCAGGCCCGCACCGCGGTCATCAAGAAGCAGATCGACGAGACTACTTCCGACTACGACCGCGAAAAGCTCCAGGAGCGCCTTGCAAAGCTCTCCGGCGGCGTCGCCATCATCAAGGTCGGCGCGGCCACCGAAGCTGCGATGAAGGAAAAGAAGGATCGCGTGGACGACGCGCTGCACGCGACGCGCGCGGCTGTCGAAGAAGGCATCGTGCCCGGCGGCGGCGTGGCCTACATCCGCTGCCAGAAGGCGATCGATTCCCTCCAGCTCGAAGGCGACGAAAAAGTCGGCGCGGACATCATCCGCCGCTCGCTTGAAGCGCCTTTGCGCAAACTCGTCACGAACGCCGGCCGCGAAGCCGCGCTCGTCATCGAGAACGTCAAGAAGTCCAAGGGTTCGCAGGGCTACAACGTGGCCACCGGCGAATACGCCGACCTGCTTTCCTGCGGCGTCGTCGATCCCGCCAAGGTCACCCGCTGCGCCCTCCAGAACGCGGCTTCGATCTCCGGCCTGCTGCTTACGACCGAATGCATGGTCACCGACATTCCCGAGAAGAAGGAATGCGGCTGCGGCGGACACGGCGGCGAAGGCGGCATGGACGGCATGATGTGACAATGCCGCAGGCTGTCTGCGCGCGCGCCGCACGGCGCGCGCGCGGCTCCTTGCTTTGCACCGGACGCCGCGCCAGCGGCGTCCGGCCTGTATCCGGGAACTGCCGATGATTGTCACGAAAACCGTCCGTTTCGACGCCGCGCACGTATTGACCGGGCATTCCGGCCAGTGCCGCAATCTCCACGGCCACACTTACCGCGTGGACGTGTCCGTGCGCCAGCCGCCCGGCGAGGACGGCGACATGGTGATGGATTTCAAGGAATTGAAGAACACCATCGCCGAAACCGTGCTTTCCCGCTGCGACCACGCCTTCATATATGACGCCACCTCCCCTGCGGAGGCGGAAATCGCCGCCGTCGCGGAAAAGCACGGCATGAAGACGCTGCGTCTCGACCACCGTTCCACCGCCGAGAATCTCGCCAGGGATTTCTACACCGCCCTCCGCGAGAAAATCCCGGCGCTCCATTCGGTGCGCGTATACGAAACCCCCGATTCCTGCGCCGAATTCCCCGGCGAGCCCGCCCGATGACCTCCGGCGGCATATCCTTCAGGTTCGCCGAGATATTCGCGTCTCTCCAGGGCGAGGGCCGCAATACGGGCCGCCCTGCGGTTTTTCTGCGCTTTTCGGGATGCAATCTGAAATGTCCGTGGTGCGATACGGACCATTCGGTGAAATTCACTCTTGCGCTCGATGATGTCGTCAGGCGAGTCGAAGAGTCCGGCCTTTCTTCAGTGATATTCACCGGCGGGGAACCGACCGTGCAGCCGGGTATTGCAGATCTTGCCGGAGAACTCCGTTCGCGCGGCTTTTGGATCGCGCTGGAATCCAACGGTCTTAAGCCTGAAGGCTTCGATTTCAAGTTCGATTACGTGGCCCTGTCTCCGAAACCCTGTTTCGACGCCCTCTACCGCGCGGATGCGATGTTCGCCGCGGCGGATGAAGTGCGCATCGTGGCGGAAAATGCCGGTGCGGCCGGTTTCTGCCGCAGGATGCGCAGGGAAATCATGGCGGATGACTACTATGTTTCGCCTCTCGATTCCGGCGGGCGTCCGCAACTGGGCACCGCCATGGAGCTGCTCCGGACGCTGAATTCGGAACTCCCCCGTGACGAAAAGCCCTGGGCGCTTTCCGTGCAGACGCACAAATTTATCGGAATAAAGTAGCCGCGGCGGTTTTCCGCCAAGGCGCAGATGGAGCGGGCGAGGGGAATCGAACCCCCGTAAGAAGCATGGGAAGCTCCTATTCTGCCATTGAATTACGCCCGCGGGGAATATTGCGTAAAATGGCTCGGGCGGCTGGATTCGAACCAGCGACCAATTGATTAACAGTCAACTGCGCTACCACTGCGCCACGCCCGAACAAGGTGTGAAAACGGCGCATAGTTTATACTCTTCGCCGCGCCGTGTCAATGGGGAAAATGCGGAAATTGAAAGAGCGGGAGCATCTTCTTTTTCCGCATTGCCGTTCTTGCCGATTCGCCGTCTAAAAGGTAAACTTCCCGGTCAATGAAAACAGGCAAAATAGATGTTGCGTACGTGGCGGAACTCGCAAGGCTCGAACTTTCGCCGGAGGAACTCGCGACTTTCCAGCCGCAGATGGAAAGCATCGTGGGATTCGTGGAGAAAATCAAAGAGGCGGACGTGGAGGGCGTAGAGCCGATGATGTTCGGGCAGGACCTTGTGAACGTCCTGCGCGACGACACCGTGCGCCCGTCGATGGATCGCGAGGCCGCGCTCGCGAACGCTCCCGCGCGAACGGAGACGGAATTCAAACTGCCTAAGATCGTCGAGGGGGCGGAATCATGAACGGACTCCACGAACTGGGAATCGTCGAAGCGGCGGAAATGCTGGAGCGCCGCGAAATCTCGTCCGTCGAACTGGTGAGGGCGGTGATAGACCGCGTCCGCGCGAAGGACGGCGAAATCGGCGCGTATCTGACTTTTGACGAAGAGGGCGCGCTTGCGGCCGCAGAGTATGCCGACAGACGCCGCGCGGCCGGGGAGAAAGGCCCGATGCTCGGCATCCCCGTGGCAATCAAAGATCTTATAAACGTGAAGGGCCAGCCCTGCACCTGCGCATCCAAGATACTCCAGGGCTACGTGTCGCCGTATGACGCGACCGTGACGGAGCGGCTCAAGAACGCCGGAGCGGTGTGCGCCGGGCGCGTGAACATGGATGAATTCGCGATGGGGTCGTCGTGCGAAAACTCCGCGCTCGGAGTCACGCGCAATCCGTACGACCGTTCGTGCGTCCCCGGCGGCTCTTCGGGCGGCAGCGCGGCGGCGGTCGGCGGCGATCTCGCGATCGCGGCGCTCGGAACGGATACGGGCGGTTCGATCCGCCAGCCGGCTTCATACTGCAACTGCGTGGGCGTGAAACCTTCCTACGGGCGCGTCTCGCGCTACGGGGTTACCGCGTTCGCCTCTTCGCTCGACCAGGTCGGGCCGATGACGAAATCGGTGCGCGACGCGGCGCGGCTTTTGAAAGTCCTCGCCGGGCGCGACGAACACGACGGAACCACGCCGCCTGTGGACGTGCCGGACTACGAAGCCGCGCTCGAGGGCGCATCCGCGAAAGGGCTTCGCGTGGGGCTGCCGAAAGAGTATTTCGCCGAAGGTTCGGACAAGGAAGTGCTCGACATCGCGCGCCGCGCGGCGGACGCGCTCGCCTCCGCGGGGGCGGAGGTTTCCGAAACGTCGCTCCCCTCCACGGAATATGCGATGGGCGTGTATTACATCGTGGCGCCCGCGGAGGCTTCCGCGAACCTTTCGCGGTTCGACGGCGTCCGCTACGGCCACCGTTCGGAACGCGCGGAAGACGTGTTCACCCTCTACACCCGTTCGCGCGCTGAGGGGTTCGGCCCGGAAGTGAAGCGCCGCATAATGATGGGGACGTACGTGCTGTCGTCCGGGCACTACGACGCCTACTACACGCGCGCGCAGAAAGTCCGCACTCTCATACGCCGCGAGTTCGAGGGCGAATTCAAGAAGTTCGACGTCCTGCTCGCGCCGGTCGCGCCGACGCCGGCGTTCAAGCTCGGTTCGGTGCTCGAACCCCTGCAGATGCATCTCGCCGACGTGTTCACCGTTCCCGCGTCGCTCGCAGGCGTGTGCGCCGCATCGGTGCCGGCGGGCTTTTCGTCCAGCGGCCTGCCCGTTGGCGTGCAGCTGATAGCGGGCGCGTTCGACGAGACCGGACTTCTGCGGGCGGCGAAGGCGTACGAAGACGTGCGCGGCCCGCTTGAGCGCAAAATCGTCTGAAGGGCGCGAACGGAAGGAGCATCCAGATGGAAAAGAAACGCAGAATAGTCGTGACGTCGGCCCTGCCGTATGCAAACGGCGACATACACATAGGACACCTCGTGGAATACGTCCAGACGGATTTCTGGACGCGCTTCCAGAAGATGCGCGGCCACGACTGCGTGTACGTGTGCGCCGACGACACCCACGGCACCCCCGTGATGATCAGGGCGCAGAAGGAAGGCAAGACGCCGGAGGCTGTGATTGAAGCCGCGCACGCCGCGCACTCGCGCGACTTCGCGGAGTTCGAAATCGGATTCGACAACTACTACACCACGAATTCGCCGGAGAACAAGGCGTTCTCCGAAGCGATATTCGCCGCGATGGAGAAGAGCGGGTCCGTGACGGTGCGTAGCGCGCCGCAACTTTACTGCGAGAAATGCGGAATGTTCCTGCCCGACCGCTACGTGAAGGGCGCATGCCCCAAGTGCGGCGCGCCCGGGCAGTACGGCGACAACTGCGACAAATGCGGCGCGACGTACGCGGCGGAGGAACTGGGCGATCCAAGATGCACGGTGTGCGGCTCCGCGCCCGCGCTGCGCGACGCCGAACACCTGTATTTCGAGCTAGAGCCTTCGCGCGGTCTGCTTTTGAAATGGCTTCCGGAACACACGTCTTCCGGGATCGCGAACAAGCTGATGGAGTGGTTCGGCGAACCTCTGCGCGCCTGGTGCATTTCGCGTTCCGCGCCGTATTTCGGCTTCGAGATACCGGGGCACCCCGGCAAGTTCTTCTACGTGTGGGTGGATGCGCCCATCGGCTACCTCGCAAGCCTCAAGAACTGGTGCGGGAAGCACGACGAGGATTTCGACGCCTGGTGGCAGAATCCCGACGCCGAACGCTACCACTTCATCGGCAAGGACATCGTGCGTTTCCACTGCCTGCTGTGGCCGGCAATGCTCGAAACGGCGGGGATGAAGCTGCCCGACGGCGTTTTCGTGCACGGATTCCTGACCGTGAACGGCGAAAAGATGTCGAAGACCAAAGGCACGTTCATCAACGCGCGCACGTATCTTGACCATCTCCCCGCGTGGGCGCTGCGCTACTACTATGCGTGCAAGCTCGGGCCGGGGATAGAAGATCTCGACCTCAACCTGGACGATTTCGTGCAGCGCGTGAACGCCGATCTCGTCGGCAAGATCACGAATCTCGCGAGCCGCGGCGCGCAGATGCTGAACAAGCATCTCGACGGAAGGCTCTGCAAGATGGACGCCGAAGGCGCGGCTCTGGCCGCCGCGGCGGCGGCCAGAGCAGATGCGATAGCCGCGGTTTACGAGGCCCGCAGGTTTTCGCAGGTGCCGGCGGAGGTCGCGCGCATAGCGGACGCCGCAAACCAGTATTTCGACTCGAAAGAGCCGTGGAAGACGGTCAAGGATCCGGCGCGCCGCGAAGAGACGCGCGCCGTGCTCACATCCATTCTCAACGTCTTCCGCAAGATCGCGATATATCTCAAGCCGGTTCTTCCGTCCTATGCGGAAAAAGCGGCCGCGCTTTTCGGCGAGAAAGACTGGACGTGGGACGACGCCGCGAAGACGGTCGAAGAAGGCGCGATCGGAAAATACGAGTATCTTGCCTCGCGCATAACGCAGGAGCAGGTGGCCGCGATGGTCGCTGCGGCGGCGGAGAAGCCGGCCGACAGCGGCGAGGTGGCGCACGAATCGCGCGCCTCCAAGAACAAGGCGGAGCGCCGCGCGGCGGAAAACGCGCAGGCGGCGGATGTCCCGCCCGTCAAACCGGAAATACGGTTCGTGGATTTCGAAAAGCCGGATCTCCGCGTGGCGGAGGTCGTCGCGTGCGAAGAAGTGCCGAAGTCGCAGAAACTGCTGAAGTTCACGCTCGACTGCGGCCCGCTGGGAACGCGCACCGTGTTTTCGGGAATACGCGCCGCGTATCCCGACCCCGCCGCGCTGTGCGGGAAACAGGTTCTGTTCGTGGCGAATCTTCCGCCGCGCAAAATGTCGGTGGGCGTTTCCGAAGGAATGATACTCTTCGCGGGCACGCCGGGGAAAGACGGCGGCGTCCTTTCGCCGTCCTCGCCCGCCGCGCCGGGGACTCCGGCCCTCTGACGCGGCGGACCGGGGGACCGCGTCGTTTTCTGCTTGATTCGCCGCCGGGAAAATAGTATAAATCAAAAGGAAAAAGGCAAGAACAGGAGCGTTCAATGACAGCAAACAAGAATATCGACGCATTCATGTCGTCTTTCCCGCACGAGGGCCTCACCTACGACGATGTCACGCTCGTCACGCAATATGCGGATTTCCTCCCGGACGAAGCATCGCTCGAAACTCGGCTCACTTCGCGCCAGACCCTGAACATTCCTTTCGTGTCCGCCGCGATGGACACCGTGACCGAGGCGCCCATGGCGATAGCGATGGCGCTTGCCGGCGGCATCGGCGTGATCCACAAAAACCTCGAAGAAGACGAGCAGGCCGCGCAGGTGGCGCGCGTGAAACGCTATCTGAACGGACTCATCGCGAATCCCGTCTGCTTCCACGCGGACGACGATGTGGCGTTCCTGAAGGCGCAGAAGGCGGAGCGCAGGCTGAAGTTCAACGGCTTCCCGGTGCTCGACGGCGAAGACCGGCTTGTCGGCATGATCACGTCCTCCGACATGCGCTTCATAGGCAAGGACGGAAGCCACATGAAGCTTTCACAGGTGATGACGAAAGTCGTCGTGACCGGAAAGCCCGGCACGTCGCTCGCCAAGGCGTACGATATAATGCGCGCGAACAAGGTGGGCAAGCTCCCGCTCGTCGACAAAAACGGAAAGCTCGCAGGCCTTTACTCCTTCACGGATGTCCAGCAGCTTGTTGAAAATCTCAATCCCTCGTACAACCGCGATTCCAAGTACCGGCTTCGCGTGGCGGCTTCGGTCTCCGGCGGCGCCGGCGACCGCGCGCGCATGGAGAAACTCGCCGACGCCGGGGTGGACGCCGTAGTCGTGGATTCCGCGCACGGGCACACGAAGGGCATCATCGACATGACCTCGTGGATAGTGAAGCATTTCCCCGACATCGACGTGATCGCCGGAAACATCGCGACGGGCGAAGCCGCGCTTGCGCTGCGCAAGGCCGGCGCCCACGCCGTGAAAGTCGGCATCGGGCCGGGGTCGATATGCACCACGCGCGTCGTGTGCGGCGTAGGCATCCCCCAGCTCACCGCCGTGTGGAACGCGGCACACGCGCTGAAAGGATCCATCCCCGTCATAGCCGACAGCGGCATAAAGCTTTCCGGCGACGTCCCCAAGGCGCTTGCGGCCGGGGCGGATTCCGTGATGCTCGGTTCCGTGCTTGCCGGTACTGAAGAGTCCCCCGGCGAAAAAATCCTCGCGAACGGCAGGCAGTACGTCGTCTACCGCGGGATGGGGTCGATGGCCGCCCTCAAGAACGGCAAGGGTTCCCGCGCGCGGTATTTCCAGGACGACGAGGCGGAAGACGATCTCGTTCCGCAGGGCATCGAAGGGATGGTTCCCTATTCCGGCCCGGTGCACCGCATAATGACCCAGTTCTGCGGCGGGCTGCGCGCGTCGCTCGGCTACTGCGGAACGCGCACGATCCCGGAGCTCCAGAAGCGCGGCAGGTTCTACCGCGTCACTGCGGCCGGGCAGCGCGAGGCGCGTCCGCACGACATAACGATCACCAAGGAAGCGCCGAACTACAGGAGCTGATGAAAGTCCTGCTCCACACGTGCTGCGGGCCGTGCGCTTCGGCGTGCGCGCCCGCTTTGCGTTCCGCGGGGCACGAGACTGCGGCGTTTTTCTCCAATTCGAACATAGCGCCGGAGGCAGAGTTCGCGAAAAGGCTCGATGCGCTCCGCACGCTTGCGCGGGCGGACGGTTTCGAGGTGTTCGCCGACCCGCCCCGCCACGGGGACTGGCTGGAGAAAGTCGCGCGCGGCTTCGAAGACGCGCCGGAGAAGGGCGCGCGGTGCGAACGCTGCTGGCGGTACAATCTGGGCAGGGCGGCGGAATTCGCGGCGGAGAACGGCTTCGACGCGTTCACTACGTCGCTCACCGTTTCGCCGCACAAGCCGAGCGCAAGGATATTCGAAGCCGGCGAGGAAGCCGCCGCGAAAGCCGGCGTGCGGTTCCTGAGAGAAGATTTCAAGAAGAAAGACGGATTCAAACGCTCGCTCGAACGCTCCCGCGAACTCGGCCTCTACCGGCAGTCGTGGTGCGGGTGCGAATTTTCACGCAGGGAACGGCCGCTGTAGATTCGCGGTTCCGCGGCATCCCGCTGCTTTTGTGATATACTCGCGGCGTTCCACGGAGACGATACTGAAATGAAAACCCGGATAGCAGACGGTATAGACTGGACAGGCTACATCGATTGGCCCGTCCGCAACTTCCACGGCTACACGACAAGCCGCGGCTCCACTTACAACGCCTACCTCGTGCGCGCGGGGAAGACCGCGCTGATCGACACGGTGAAAGCGCCTTACGCGCAGAATCTGCTCGATTCCGTCGCGGCGCTCTGTCCTCTCGGAAAAGTCGATTACGTAGTCTGCAACCACGCCGAGCCGGACCACTCCGGCGCCCTGCCGGCCGTGATGGCCGCGATGCCGCAGGCGACGCTCGTGACGAACGCCAAATGCGCGGACGCGCTTTCGCGCCATTACGACACGTCCTCGTGGAAGATCGAAATCGTGAACGAGGGCGACTCCCTGGATCTTGGCGGCAAGACGCTGAAGTTCTACATGACGCCCATGGCGCACTGGCCGGAATCGATGGTCACGTACGTGCCGGAAGACAAACTGCTGTTTTCGATGGACATACTGGGCCAGCACTACGCTTCGAGCGCGCGTTTCGACGTCGAAGCCGATCTCGCCGAGGTTTTCCAGGAGGCGAAAACCTACTATGCGAACATCGTGCTTCTGTACGCGCGGCCCGCGGCGGCGGCGCTCAAGAAGCTTTCCACGCTTGAACTTTCCACCGTTTGCCCGTCGCACGGCGTGATCTGGACGAAGCATCTGCCCGAAATCGTCGCGAAATACCTTGACTGGGCGCCTTCGCGCCCCGCGAAGAAAGTCGTGGTGTTCTACGGCACGATGTGGGGCTCCACGCGCAAGATGGCCGAGGCGATCGCCGCCGGCGCGGAATCGCGCGGCACGGTCGAAGTCAAGCTCATGGATCTCAATGCGGCGGACGATACGGATGTCGTGCGCGAACTCATGGACTGCGGCGCGTTCGCGGCCGGTTCCCCCACGCTCAACATGGGAATCCTGCCGCGCGTAGCGAAGACCCTCACCTACGTGCGCGGATTGAGGCCTGCGGACAAGCACGCCTTCGCGTTCGGGTCGTACGGCTGGGGCTCCAAAGGCGCCGAAGAGGCGAACGGGTATCTCGAATCGTTCGGATGCAAGATAATGCGTCCGCCGCTGACGGTGCGTTTCGCGCCGGACGCCGCTACGCTCGAAGCCTGCCGCGCCGCAGGCGCGGAACTTGCGGACGCCGCCGCGGCGGCCGCCGATTCCTGGGGAAAATGACACGTGGAAGGCGAAACGCACAGAAAAGCGCCGCGCAGGCCGCCCGCGCCGGAGACGAAATTCGAAGACGACATGGCGCGTCTCGAGGAGATCGTGTCCGAAATGGAATCCGGCGCGCTTCCGCTCGACGACCTGATAAAACGTTTCGAGGAAGGGCGCGCGCTCGCCGCGCGCTGCTCCGCGCGGCTTGAAGAGGCGCGCGCGAGGATCGACAAGGTCCTCGCCGACGGCTCGCAGGCGCCTCTGGAACTGGAGGATAAACCTTGATTTCCGCGCCGTCCGCAGCGATTCTCGCGCTTGACGCGATAAACTGGGGCGCTCCCGCCGAGTGGGAGGAGTTCCTGGCGTACGCGCTTTCCGTCGCGGCCGGCGTCTGCATAGGCTACGCCTTGCGCGGACTTTTCGGGCGCTGGCACGCCGAGACCATCGAGCGCAAGATGCGGATGCGCGAGGAAGAGGCCGAACAGGAAATCCGCACGAAGCTGAAAGAGGCGGACGTCGCGGCGCGTTCAGTGGTGCTGCAGGCGCGCGAGGAATTCGAGAAGACGGCTGGCGCGAGAAGCGCCGAACTCCAGGCCGCGGAGGAGCGGCTCAATGCGCGCGCGGAGAATCTCGATGCGCGCTCGGGCGCGCTCGACGCCCGCGAAAAGGAGGTTTCCGCGGCGGCGGCAGCGGCAGCCGCCGCCGGAGAACGGGCCAAGTCGCTCGCGGAAGACGCCGAGGCGAAACTCGGCAAACTCGCCGGTCTCACGCATGACGAGGCGCGTGCCGAAGTGATGTCGCGCGCCGAGGCGTCGCTGCGCGAAGACGCGGCGGTCCTTTCGCGCCGCATCCAGGAAGACGCCCGCCGCTCGGCCGAAACCGCGGCGCGCAAGATAATCGCGGAAGCCATAGCGCATTGCGCGGTGTCGCTGCCGTCTTCCGCATCCGCAACGTCCGTCACGCTTCCCGACGAGGAGATGAAGGGCAGGATAGTCGGGCGCGACGGGCGCAATATCAGGACTTTCGAGAACGTCGCCGGCGTGACGGTGATCCTGGACGATTCGCCCAGGACGGTGGTGGTTTCGTGCTTCGACCCCGTGCGCCGCGAAATCGCGGTGCGCGCGCTGGAGGCGCTTGTCGCCGACGGCAGGATACACCCCGCGCGCATAGAGCAGGCCGTGGCCGAGGCCCGCGAGTCTTCGGCGAAGATGCACACGGAGGAAGGCGCTTCCGCCGCGGCAGAGGCGCGCGTGTCCGGGCTTCCGGACGACATTCTCGCGGCGCTCGGGAGACTGCGTTTCCGCTATTCCCTGGGGCAGAACGTGCTGCAGCATTCCCTGGAGGTTTCGGTGCTGTGCGGGAAAATGGCGGCGGAGCTGGGCATGGACGCGGCGAAGGCGCGGCGCATCGGGCTTCTCCACGATATCGGCAAGGCTCTCGAAGGCCAGACTCTGCCCCATGCCGCCGCAGGCGCGGAGTTCCTGCGCGCGCAGGGCGAGGCGGAGGACGTGGCTGCCGCCGTCGCCGCCCACCATCCCGAATCGAACGTTGACGGCGGGCCGTACGGCGCGCTCTGCATGGCGGCCGACGCCGTGTCGGCTTCGCGGCCGGGCGCGCGCAGGGAAACGGGCATATACGCCGAGCGGCTTGAAAAACTCGAGGCTCTGGCGATGTCCAG